>CAZNVX010000529.1:0-2076 GCA_964576225.1 uncultured Christensenellaceae bacterium | reverse complement strand
CCTCGATAAGGCGCGCCGGCTGCTCTGGCCGATCAAGCAAAAATACGGCAGTAAAATCTCCTGGGCGGACCTGATGATACTCGCCGGCAACTGCGCTTTAGAGTCGATGGGGTTCAAAACGTTCGGCTTTGGCGGCGGGCGTGTGGACGTATGGGAGCCGGAAGATGATATTTATTGGGGCGCGGAGGACGAGTGGCTGGGCGACAAACGCTACTCGGGCGAGCGTGACCTGGAGAACCCGCTGGCTGCCGTGCAGATGGGGCTGATCTACGTGAACCCGGAGGGGCCGAACGGCGACCCGGATCCCGTTGCATCGGGCCGTGACGTGCGCGAGACCTTTGCGCGCATGGCCATGGACAGCGAAGAAACAGTCGCGCTGGTGGCGGGCGGCCACACCTTCGGGAAGTGCCACGGCGCCGGACCGGCGACCCATGTGGGTCCAGAGCCGGAGGCAGCCCCCATTGAAGAGCAGGGGCTTGGCTGGAAGAGCAGCTTTCGCAGCGGCAAGGGCGGCGATACGATTGGCAGCGGCATTGAGGGCGCGTGGAAACCCAACCCGATCAAATGGGACATGGGGTATCTGAATGTGCTGTTCAAATACGAATGGGAGCTGGTAAAGAGCCCGGCAGGGGCAAATCAATGGCTGGCCAAGGACGTGGACGAAGCGGACATGGTGGTTGACGCGCACGACCCGACCAAAAAGCTCCGCCCGATGATGACCACGGCGGACTTGTCTTTGCGCTATGATCCGGTGTTGGCGCCGATTGCGCGGCGTTTTCAGCAAAACCCAGAGGAGTTCGCGGATGCTTTCGCGCGCGCGTGGTTTAAGCTGACCCACAGGGACATGGGCCCGCGATCGCGCTATCTGGGCGCGGAAGTACCCGCTGAGGAGCTGATCTGGCAGGACCCGGTGCCCGCCCTCGATCATGAACTGATAGACGACAGGGATATCGCCGACTTGAAGAGACGCATCCTTGCCGCCGGCATTCCCGTCTCCTGGCTGGTTTCCACAGCCTGGGCGTCGGCGTCCACATTCCGCGGCTCGGATAAGCGCGGCGGGGCGAATGGCGCGCGCATTCGTTTGGCGCCACAGAAGGACTGGGAAGTCAACCAGCCGGCTCAGCTGAAAACCGTGCTGGCTGCGCTGGTGGGAATACAGACGGCGTTCAACAGCGCCCAGACGGGCGGCAAGAAGGTTTCGTTGGCCGACCTGATCGTTCTCGGCGGGTGCGCGGGCATCGAACAAGCCGCAAAGAATGCGGGTCACGATCTGACCGTTCCGTTTGTGCCGGGACGCACGGACGCAACCCAGGAGCAGACCGACGTGCAGTCTTTCTCGGTGCTTGAACCGGCTGCGGACGGGTTTCGCAACTATCAAAGAGCCAGGTTTGCCGTATCGGCAGAGGAGCTGCTGGTGGACCGCGCCCAACTGCTGACGCTGACAGCCCCTGAAATGACTGTCCTGATCGGCGGTATGCGCGTGTTGAACATAGGCTTCGGACAGTCCCCACACGGCGTGTTGACCAAAAGGCCGGAAACGCTGACCAATGATTTTTTTGTGAACCTGCTGGACATGAACACGGTGTGGAAAGCAGTCAATGAGGATGGGGACATATTCGAAGGCCGGGATCGCACGACGGGCGAGCTGAAATGGACCGGCACGCGCGTGGATCTGATCTTCGGCTCAAACTCGCAGCTGCGGGCTATCGCGGAGGTGTATGCCTGTGACGATTCTATGGATAAATTCCTGCAGGACTTCGTATCCGCCTGGAACAAGGTGATGAACGCGGATCGTTTCGACGTGGGTTGAAGTAACGCGGGGCTGCGGGACAATCAATAGCGCGGCAACTGAACAGAGGAGCACAACATCGAGCTCCTCTGTTTTTATGCTTAGCGGCTCAGACGGCGGGCGACAAGATAGAGAGGGAAGCTTGCCAAGAGTGCTTGCCCGATGATGAAGGCGGAAGCTTTGCATCAAGCGCTTTTCTCACATAAAAACCCCCGGTTATGACGCCGGGGGTGTTCTGTGCTATGCCGCTGTCAGCAGGGCAGGGCGGTTTCCTCCGTCAGCTTGAT
>CAZNVX010000528.1:0-2080 GCA_964576225.1 uncultured Christensenellaceae bacterium | reverse complement strand
CAGGCAGGTTGTCAATGATCTTTCCGAGTATTTCCACCATTTCCCTGTTCTCTACCACCTCTTCAAGCGTGCTTTCCTGGCTCTGTATCGTATGCTCCCAGGCCGCATCGCTCTGCACCATTTCTTCAAAATGGATGATATTAAACATCTGAGATTTGCCCAGTGTGCTGTGCAGCTCTTCCTCGGGCATGTCGAGATGCCTGGCCACTTCCCCATCTGTGGGCTCACGGCAAAGTTTGCTTTCCAGCTCGCTGTAAGCATTGCTGATGGCTTTGATTTTGCGCCGCAGGCTGGACGGTGCCCAATCCTGTTTGCGAATATTATCGATGATCTCGCCTTTAATGCGCATGGCTGCGTAGTATTCAAACTTCACATCGCGCGACGTATCGTACTTTTCCACAGCATCCATCAGCCCCAGTATGCCGCAGCTTAACATATCGTCGTAGTTGCTGTAGGACTTATACGTCGGCATCAGGCGCAGCACAATACTTTTCACCTGAGGAAGGTAGCGCAGCACCAACTCATTTTTCAGTTCCAGTGTTTTTTCTTTGGAATACCGCTCCCAAAGCTCCTGCACGCTCAAATGACTCTCGCTCATGGCCTCACTTCCTGATTCGTTTTCTTTCTCGTGTTTATTTGCTGACGCAGTATATACCGGCTCAAATCGGCTCTCTGCCTGTCCGAGCTGTTTGTGAACAGCAGCACAATCTTAAACGGCTGCTTTTTATCAATCGGCTTCTCGCAGCGAAGCACTTTTGCATTCAGGCCCATCGTTTGTGAAGGCGACAGCTTCAGCTCAACGAAAACCTTTGTGTCGACGGGCATCCAGGTAAAGCTGGTCAGCAGCACGCCGTGTTCCGATAGATCCACCGTCATCCCTTTGGCGGGCTTATTCTCATCAGCATCTTCGTCCGCCAGCCGCACCGCCACATCCAACACAATGGGCAGCCGGTAACTCTGCCGGCGCTGAACCTTTGACACCCCGGTCTTGGGTTCGAATAAGCAGAGCCTGATATCATCCTTTGAGTACCAATCCACAAGCAGGGCATCAAAGGTAAAAACACCGTTGGGCCGGTAGAATCGAAGCGCGAACACGTCTCCCGTCTCCAGCATAACGGGCAGGCCCTTGACCGTGGGATGAAACACGGTAAAACGGCCGTTATCATACAGCTCCTGCAGCTTTGTCCTGATAAATACGTTATTGATTTTTATCTCCATCCGCTCGCCGACGGCGATAATCTCCTCTACATACACGTGTCAAGACTCCCGATAAACACTGTTTTTTGAAAAGAAGCTCTCCAGAAAGCCGGCAACGCCCGGTTTCCTGGGTTCTTTTTCCGGTATGTTCAGATACCTTTGCACCAGCGCGTTGATATCGGCTGCGGCGGCGCATCGGGGGTAACTGACCAATATCGGCACCTGCATTTTGATGGCGTGGTGCATGCTCACATCGCGCATTATATGGCCAAGCCGGTTCATGCGGATATTGAGGTTTTTCTCCGCTATGCGCACAAAACCGTCCGCCACCTTCTCGGCTTCTTTGGGGTTCGCCGCCTTGTTAACCACCAGACTGATGTGCGGCCTGTCTCCCTGTTCGTGCACAATCTTGAGCAGCGCGTACGCGTCCACCACGGCCGTGGGTTCGGGCGTGGTCACCAGAATGGTCTCGTGACTCGCGCGTATCAGGCGCAACGCGTGGTCCGTCAGCCCGGCGCTGGTGTCAAATATGATGCTGTCGGCCACGTCCTCCAGCTCGATCAGGCTGCCCACAATATCCATCAGCTGATCCGGTTCCATCCTGAGCAGCTCGTATACGCCCGAGCCGCCGGAAATAAACTGCACGCCTTCAAGGCCTGTTTCAATGATATCGCGTATGCCTTTCCGCCCCTCAATCACATCAAGCAGGTCGTAAGCGGTATGCACGCCCAGCATCACGTCAATGTTGGAAAAACCAAAATCCGTGTCGATGATCAGCGGGCGCCGCCCTCTGCGGCTGAGCGCTATGCCCAGATTCAGGGCCAGGCTGGATTTGCCCACGCCGCCCTTGCCGCTGGCCACCGTCACGATCTTTGTCCGCGTA
>CAZNVX010000527.1:0-2080 GCA_964576225.1 uncultured Christensenellaceae bacterium | reverse complement strand
GACGGATTTCCTGATCGTTAAGACCAATCGATAGCTTCCCGCACACTACCGTCATATACACATTAGATTTTCAAAACGAAGCATATACAATCGTGCGTGATGTTTATAATTCAACTATATTTACAGATAAGATCGTTCAACGTAATCAGATCAGGAAAATTGATCAGTTTGAACGTATTGTTAAGTTCGTTTTTGATAATGTTGGCCGAACCTTTTCCGCCAGCTCGATTTCTTCATACTTGAAGGGGCAGCAAAGAAGCGTAGATATCGAGACAGTTTATAGCTATCTCTCTAAGCTTGAAAGTGCATATACTTTGCATCAAGCGATTGCTTGGTATCCGAGATAATTATCCAAAGTACGTTCTTCGCACCGATGATTTTGCCGCAGGAAATTATGAGGGCATCAAAACAATGCACGTTGCAGATTTTCTGTTAAGCAACGAATTCTGAGGCTTCTTGAATCACCTCCAGGCGGCATGCCTATAGTTCAAATATATGCGGGGGAGGGCTAGAAGGCCTTGGATCGAAACACCTAAGGCGGGAAGCAAAATATACCTATATACGGTTTTTAAGCGATTCTGTTGTGTCTATTTGATCTATCTCGTCACTACGTGCGTCAAAATTCGGTAATCTGTTGAGAAAACTCGCCACCAAACCGTTAGGCAAAACTAAGCGTTTTCTTAAATTTCCACTTGTTTATTGAATAATGCTGTCAGATCTCCTGCTGCATAGTAATGATTTACTCTTTTAACTTTCTTACTTCTTCTTTAAAATGCTGTATCTCTTTTTTGAGAGAATTTATTTGTGTGATAGCTGCTAAAGCAAAAACAAACGCTATAGGAGCTAAGAGTCCTACAAATTCCATTCTGCAATCTCCTTTCATTGTCTTAATAGTCTACATCTAGTTGTTGGCGGCCGCCTTTAATCGGAAATATTTATATGCCCGATTGAAAGAGCTCTCCGACATTTGCAACGACGACGCGCCCGCCAAAACATATAAGGCCAAGGTGACAGATCGATCAAGCTTGAATGATCGGTAACGACAATACTCCCCACGTTCAGAAAATGACAATGCTAATGTAACGTACACCATCACTTATTGCTTTTATCGCTTTCATGACCCTTACATAATTTACTTGTAGTATAATACAATAAGTCTATTTATTCTTGCTCGTCAGCGTAGATGAGCAAGTATATGAGTACGCAGTTCTGCGTCATTGAACTGCGTTGCATCAATGCGTACTCATATAATCTATAAGCGCTGCATTAAAAGCCCCCGGGTTGTCTTGGTTTCCGTTGTGGCCTGCATTGGGTATGACAAAATAAGAAGAACCAGGTGTCGCTTCATACCATTGCCTGCAAACCTTCTCAACAAATTTAGGCATTTCATGATCGCCGTGTGTTATTAGCATGGGCTTGCGGGCGCCGTGGGGCACTTTGATGCCTTCCGCCGTAAGCATGCCTGCCACGATAAAAAGAAACTGCTTTTTGCCAATGCCGAGCATCGAATCCAAAGCAAAATCTCTGGCCTGCTGCGAGATGGCTTTGCTTTTGGCTGTAAATCGAAACATTGGACCTATCGGCAGTAGACGGCTTATTGCCAGCCATACTTTAAAACCATACATCGCCATTTTGCCGGTCGGTTTTTCTATAGGTGTGCCGCTGATACTCACCACCCCGCTCACACGTTCAGGGTAGGTTATCGCGGTATGCTGAGCCACCCAGCTCCCCAGCGACTGGCCGACGACGACAGCTCTTTTGATACCCAGTTCATCCAAAATGCCAATGATGATTCCGGACATTTTCTCAACTGGCAGCTCTCCATCAAGCCTATAGGATTGCCCGTGGCCCGGCATATCCCATGTGATCACTCTGTAACGGCTTTGCAAAGCTTCCACCTGCTGGTCAAACATGCCACTGTGCAACCCTGCTCCATGCGTCAGCACAATAGTTCGTGCATCTTCCGGCCCGCTCACCTTATAAAAAATCGAGCCACCTTCACTCGTATATACCATCATATTCATCCTTTCTTTTTGTATTTGCTTTCTGGCACAACCCCATTAAGAGGCTTCATGGCTCT
>CAZNVX010000526.1:0-2081 GCA_964576225.1 uncultured Christensenellaceae bacterium | reverse complement strand
ATTGAAAGGAAAGAAAGTCTCTCATGTATAAAAGTATACAACATTTTTTAGACAATAACATCGAAAACATTCAAAAAAGGATAAGGAATCAAATAGTGGAGGGTCAGGACATAGGCCAGATATCTAAAGGCCTTCATAGTGACTTGCTAAACCTAGGCACTTCTATGATTGCAGAGATTCTTGAGGACATGGATCACGAATTACGGGTCAGCGAGGAAAGGAAAAAGAATTACGAGATTGTGAACAGGCGCCATAACTCATTCTTGACGAAAATGGGAAAGGTAAGGTATGAGCGTACATGCTTTAAAAAGAAGAGAGGAAATGATACGGAATATATCGTGGACAGGATGTTTGGGATTAAGCCGCATGAGAACATAGCAAGTGATGTGGAAGAAGAAGTGATTAATGAAGCTATGCAAACCTCTTACCGTAAAAGCGGCGTGCAAGCTATAGGCACTGCTGATGAGCTTTCCAAGCAGACAGTGATGAACTGTTTGAAAAGATATGACTTTGACTTTCCAGAAGAAGACATTTCCGGGGAAAAGAAAAAAAGCAGGATAATATACATTGAAGCCGATGAAGACCATGTCGCCCTGCAAACAGGCGGCATAGCGATGCCTAAGCTGGTATATGTCCATGAGGGCTTGATGTGTGAGAACTTCAAAAGCGATAGGAAAAGGCTTGTAAATGCAAAGTACTTCGCTTCAACCGGTGAAACCCATACACGGCTGTGGGAAAGGGTTTTGGACTACATATATGAAAAGTATGATTGGGATTTCATAGATAAAATATACATAGCAGGAGACGGCGCAGGATGGATAAGGGCCGGTACAAGGATAATAGATAAAAGCCATTTCGTGCTGGACCGGTACCACCTGAAAAAGTACACTAAAAAGGCCTCTGCGCACATGGATGACATAACCCAGAAAACACTGCGTAACGCTTTGCATGATGCAAACAAGGCATCAGTTGAAGCAATATTAGAAAGAATAACTGAATTAACAGACGAGGAATCCCGGCGCAATAACGTGATTGAAGCCGCAAAATACTTTTCCAATAATTGGGACGGCATCCAGATTTATGTCAGTGATAAAGCCAATATAGTTGGGTGCAGCGCTGAAGGCCACATAAGCCACATATATTCAAGCAGGTTGAGCAGCAGGCCCAAAGGCTGGAGCAGGAAGGGCGTTGCAAATATGGCAAATCTGATAGTGTACAAGCTGAATGGAGGAAAGATTGCCGATCTGGTAACTCTACGACGCAATGAAGAAGAAAAGAAACAAATCTCAGTAAGCCAAAGAGGCAAGACCGAGACATTTGCAAGGATGAAGCATGAATTCTATAAAAACACAGACATCCCTGTCATATCTCAAGGCAAGAGGACATGTCTGGCGGGATTATTAAAAGAAATACGAGGTGTATGTTGATTCAGGTGTTTGAATGTTGTAACATCATAGTACAGGTATTTGCTTTCAGGAAGAGCATCTGCTCAAACCCTACAGTAAATTGACTCTATCTATATTTTAATATAAATTTACATAATATTTTTTGTGTGATATATTAAATTAGAAATATTTATTGGACAACCTTGAAGAGGATAACATGGTAAAAAAGTATACGATGCAGGATATAGCTAAAGCTGCTAATGTCTCAAAAGCCACAGTTTCATATGTCCTAAATGATAAGAAAAATGCTAGAATAAGTGACGAGACAAGACGAAGGATTTTACAGATAGCAAATCTCTATCAGTATGTTCCAAATTTATCTGCTAAGTATCTTTGTGATAACAGAAAGAAACTTATAGGTATAATTATTGGAGACAGTTCATGCAAAAGTTTTATAAGCGAATGTAAAATTATATATATGCTCTATGAAATTTTTCATGCAGATGATTATAAATTAGTTCTCCTAGATAATAAGCGTCAGGATAATTATATGGATTTAGCATATGATTTAATCCTTGCAATAAATATTAGTGAAGAGCAGATAAGAAATATTGGCATAAATACATATTCTCCTATGATACTTTTTGATAGTATGTTCTCAGATAATCTTTTTTTCAAATTAATAAATAATTATCA
>CAZNVX010000525.1:0-2082 GCA_964576225.1 uncultured Christensenellaceae bacterium | reverse complement strand
AGCGGCGTGGCCAGCAGCGTTTCAGCATCAATGGTTTGCAGTCTCGCACTCATACTGCTTCACCGCTGTTTCTTTCAATCCATTGAATGAAACGTTCCTTGCTGACCATCATGCGTTTTCCAATCCGCAGCGTCGGAAATCCCTCGCTGTGCATCAGCTCATATGCACCTGCTCTTGAGATTCCGAGCGTCTGGGCTATTGCGTTGGCGTTGAGCATAATTGGCAGTTGGTCATATGATGTTTTTTGATTCATGGTGGTTCCTCCTATTCATTTGTCAAGGTTCTTTTCTTGCCACTGCTTTGGCGGCAATTGCGTCGTTATGATCTGTACCCTCCTTTCCATATAACGACTATCGTTTTTAGATATAATATTATCCGTGTTGACATGATAAGTGATTGCTGATATGATTGCAATATATTTAGACAACATATTTACCGACTAGATGTTTTCGTTTACAGGATATAGTGATAGTCGGTTTTCAGGAGTGCTACATGGCGTATTATGCAAGGATATCTGAGAACAAAATGCAGGTTTTGATTGAAGGTCAGGAAGGGATGCGCCATCAGCATGAGGCGTTGATTGGGCAGCAACTGCTTGATTTCATTTACTACGATTTGAAAAAGCTTAATGAAGCATTGGATCATGCGTATAGCATAGCTCACTATTTCAAAGAGCCTGAATTTGAAGGTACACTGAAAAGACTCGACACGCAAAACATCTACCTTCGTTTCTTTGTAGAATTGTTTTTTGACACAACCATTCACGGAAAGCCCAACACAAAGGCAGGTTTTGAGGCACTGCGTAATCAATACCCGCAGGAAATTGCGTTTCTGGAGCAGAACAGCGAAAAGTTTAAAACCGTTACATATCGAACGATATCCAAACCGTTTCTGATCGGTATATTTTCTGTTCATGCTATGGGTATGCAGTCCTTTATGAAGCAGCAGCTTGAGTTTTGTATGGACGGTAGAAACGACGAAAAATATCAGTTGCTTTCGCCTGTCGAAAGGCTTTATATCTATGAGCAATGGCGTAAATCAAAGGGAGAGCAGCCGTTGTATTTTGAGACAGATACCTTCTTTTCCCGGCTGGTTATAAGCGAGGAAATTTCTACAGATGGTGAATTCTCAATAGAAGAACTGGCCGACAAGCTGAGAAAACAAAAACCTCAGATTGCCGAAATGACGGTGCTGCCCACTGGCTGGGCGCTAATGCGCTTTGAACTGATGAAGATGATATCTCAGGGTGTACCAATAAAGAAGTGTGCCAACTGCAAACGTTATTTCATCCTGGACGGCAGAAGCGACATCGCGTATTGTTCACGACCGCTGGCAGACCAGCCGGGAAAGACATGTCAGGACGTAGGGGCGCTCAACAAATATATGGACAAGGTACATGCCGACCCGATTCGAAAGGAGTTTCACAAGGCATACAAGCGCAATCATTCCCGCGTTCGTGTCGGCACGATGACGCAGACTGAGTTCCTTGAATGGTCGGACGAGGCCAGAGATAAGCGAGATCAGTGCATTGCGGGTGAGATTGATAAGGATGAGTTTATGGAGTGGGTGAATATGGATCGGAGATATAAGAAAAACTAGGCCAGAAATTCGTACAGGCGTATTGCTATAATATACAATGAATAAGAACTTGGCCTAATCTTACTAAAGTGTTGGAGGGAAGTAATGAGCAAACGTGGCAATCAAGAAGGCAGTATTTACCGGCGTAAATCTGACGGGAAATGGTGTGCATCGGTTACTATCGGAAGACAAGAGAATGGAAAATTGAAGAGAAAAATTTTGTATGGAAATACCCGGCAAGAAGTCGCGGCGAAACTGCATGAAGCATTAGAGTTAACCCGTCAGGGTGTTGACATTTCAACGGGGGACATTTCCGTACAAGACTGGACCCATAGGTATTTCAAAATATATAAAGAATCAACTTTGAGACCACTAACATATGAGGGATATTTGGTTACAGCAAAAAACTATATATATCCATACATTGGACATAGAAATATCGCAGATCTGCGTCCAGATATTATTCAGGAATGGTTGAACAGGTTAATGGCCACTCCGCAAAAA
>CAZNVX010000524.1:0-2105 GCA_964576225.1 uncultured Christensenellaceae bacterium | reverse complement strand
GGTGCATTCGCCGCCGGTCGGGCGGGAGAGGCCGGCAAGTATGTTCATCGTGGTGGATTTGCCGGCTCCATTGCGTCCGATAAAGCCGTAAATTTCGCCTTTTCTGACATGAAGGTCAATGCCATGTAGCGCATGGAACGTTTTGAAGCTCTTGCGCAGTTCCTTCACAGCTATCATCAGCAGGCCTTCTTTCTTCCGACAATCAGGAAGATGATGGGGCCGATCAAATTGGCAAACACGCAGATGGCCAGCCACACCCAGCGGTTGAGGTTCTGCACGCCCTCTTTAAAAATTTTGACCGCGCAATAGATTGCCAGCCCAAACTGTATCGCCACCAGCGGCAAGAGCATCAGTAAAACTTCAATCGATTCATTCATGGATTATTCCTCCCTGCTTTGATAGCCCCATTTTAAGGGCCGCAGGGGTCATATGATAAGTGACCCGGGTCATGTATGGAGTCATATACTTTTCTTTTCTGCGTCAAAGACTGAAGAAGACAGACCAGGCATCTGCCTTCATAAAAGAAATTCATGCACACGATGGTTTTGGGTTTTCTTTATTGCTTCATGTCAAGTAAAAATGTGTTCACTTCATCGTACTTCTCGGCAGCACATATCCATAATTGCCCGGTAGATTGATTGTAGACAACAGACCATTGCGTTTTTTCGGGTATTGCCACATCAGATAATAGCTGCATCGCATCCGTTTCAGAGAGTATGCCTTGAACAGTATCGAGCTTGCTAACGATTTTATGATAACGCTCAAACTCACAATAGCCTTCTCCTTCATTCAGCCCCTGATACATGATAAAGTTAGTCGCCGCCTGATGGTTTTTTTGCGGCCTTGTGATCTTGACCTCATTTTCCAAGAATTCAATGACTGCTGAATTTCCATCAGCATCGGAAATCAGGTAATGACACTCTACGTTGCCCGAAAAGTAGAGGTTATATCCTTGAATCATTGCAATCGCTTCATCAACACTGGCTGCATGATCGAGTATCAAGCGAATCAGTGTTGTTGTATTCAGCATCACTTTGCCCTCTTGATTGGGCGGCTCAGCACGCGGAACTGCCAGTAAGGCCACCACAACTCCTTTTTCATTCATACCATCAAACGACAGGTAGGGAGCAGAAAGGGTCAGAAAGCTGCTGAATGTAAACGGCTTTGGGAGGTTGTCTTCACCATAGCCGGCAAATGCAAGGTTGACAACGGAAACAGATGCGTAACCGTCTGACGGGCTGGTTTTAAGCAGTAAAGCCGGAGCATATTCAAAATCAAAATTTCGCGCGTAAATGCGCTGACCATGAGAATTTTGAACCGCAAATGCCGAACAGGCCGCAGAACTGATGCCAAGATCAATCTCCATGCCTTTTAGCAGCCGCTTCATAACAAAACGCTCAATATCTCTGTCGCTGCCGGCCCCTGTCTTCAAAAAATCTGAAAAGCCGTAATCACCTTTGTATGTCATCGTGAACAGCGGATGCTCGTCTACCTGTTTCAAAGTCGCAAGCGTGAAAAGCTCGTTCCAAAAGAGAACTGAAACGGCAACGATTACAACAAAAAGTATTAAGCAAGCGGTGAAAAGCACTTTTTTTATAACCAACTTTCAAACGCTGCCTCTCATATGTATTGTTTGCCCCTTGCCAGATTCAGATCGCTTCTCGATGCACTGGATCCTGTATGATTAAGGTGTGCTGATCCATCCGTCATCCCATAAACAACTTTGGCAGGAAAAGGTGCATGCACTGCGATGTGACGCCAGCAAAAATTTAATGGCTTATTATTATTAAACCACTTTTCCTTCAAAGGCTCAATAATTATTTGCATCGACTGCATGGAATATGGGCTATAAGCAAGGCGGTGCGCTATCGGCACACCGCCTCTTATTGTTTTCAAAATTGGTCCTTTTTTATGGCTACAAAAGACATGGCCTTCTTATTCCCATTTGAAAAATCGAATCGACATACTGATGCAAACCACCGCAAGTACAATCATTACAATAACGGGAATTAAAACAGTATCGATTGTCAATCCAAGTGATGCGGCCTTAAGCAGCTTAATTCCCTGTGTCAGCGGTAAAAAATCGGCAATCTTTTGAAGTGCCA
>CAZNVX010000523.1:0-2132 GCA_964576225.1 uncultured Christensenellaceae bacterium | reverse complement strand
CACAAAGGCCATGATTCCCTGCGATTGCTGGTGGACAATACCGGCTCCAGCGATACGGCATCCTATGAAATGGATGAAAACGTACTTGCCGTCTGCGCCGAAGAAGTGCCCGAAAACGAGCCCGTCAACCGTATCATTTGTGGTGATATACCGGTACGCGGCACCTTTGCCATTGTTCGCATCAACGGCCGGGGCAACTATATTTCCCTGACCGATGAGGATATGGAGAAATATCAGCACCAATTTTCACCAGACGCTTTGGATATTCCCCAAAGGTTAGCCGAACTGCGTGAGCAGGGCCTGGAAGAACCCCCTTTCCCATTCCAGCAAACAAAAGATCAGCCCGACCTTGAAAAAGAAGCCCCGCCTCCCGCCTATAATGACGCGCAGTTTGTCGAAATCACAGACATTCCCCGATTTGACGAGATCGACACCTTTGTGCCTGTTCCAAAGGTCGTGCAGTTTCCATCGGATATTGGCCGACAGTTGGACCTTTTCAGCTTCATTTCGGACGATACTGACAACGCAGAAACACCGGACGCCAGCTTTGCGTTGGACGAGGATAATTCCGGCGAGGGCGGCGATGGAACTAAAGCCGCAGAATCCGTTACGGAGCCGACCGAACCTGAAGAAAGAAAAAGCGCCCCCGCTTCCAAACGTCCTAAACGCATCAATTACCATTATTCTGCCGATGACAACCTCTACCCGCCCGGAGATAAAATTAAATTTCATAATAATATGGAAGCTATCCGTCTTTTGCAGCGGATTGAAAGCGAAAAGCGACTGGCGACGGCCGACGAGCAAAAGATATTGGCCCGGTACGTCGGCTGGGGTGGTATTGCCGATGCCTTTAACCCCAAGGCGGAAAGCTGGGATAAGGAATACCGCGAGCTGAAGCTGGCACTGGACGAAAAGGACTACGCACAGGCGCGGGAATCTATACTCACGTCTTATTACACCGAACCGGAGCTTGTTTCCTGTATCTATGGGGCGCTGGAGCAATTCGGCTTCACAGACGGGAAAAACCGCCGTATCCTCGACCCCGCCATGGGCACAGGCAACTTTTACTCCGTTCTGCCGGAGCAGCTTCAAAATGCCAAACTGACCGGCGTGGAAATCGACAGCGTTACCGGCAGGCTGGCCCGGCAGCTCTATCAAAAGGTGGACGTGCAGATTACCGGCTTTGAAACCGCCAAGATGCCGGACAACAGTTTTGATATCGCTGTGGGGAATATTCCTTTTGCGGACAGTAGAATATACGATCCCAAATATAAGGATAACTTTTACATCCATGACTATTTTTTTGTTCGGGCATTAGATGCCTTGAAACCGGGCGGTATAGCCATATTCATTACTTCCAGGGGCATATCCGGGGGAACCTTGGATAAAAAGGATACCTCGGCCAGAATTGAAATGGCTCGGCGGGCCGATCTGATCGGTGCCATACGCCTTCCCAAAAGCACTTTCAGAGCATTAGCTGGAACCGACATCACAACCGATGTGCTTTTTCTGAAAAAACTACCCCAAATTCGTAATTTTGAATTTAGCTTTGATATGCCCGATTGGGTAAAAACGGGCTATAGCAGTGCTCACGGATTACAAATTAATGAGTATTTTATCAGCCACTCCGATATGATGCTGGGCAACATGCAAGAAGTCAGTGGCCGTTTTGGGCCGACCGGAGAATGTATTGCTCCCGAGGGCCAAGACCTGTACTCAGAATTGAAAAACGCCATTGGAAAGCTGCCCGGTGAATTTACAGCGCAACCGGATGAGGAAATCACAGAGCAGGAGCAGGAAATCTCCACAGAGGGCTTGCTGGAATCCCCCGAAGGTATGAAAACCTATACCTATCAGCTTCAGGACGGGAAAATTTATTATTGTTCCAATGGCAAGCTCCACCCGCAGGATATCACCGGCAAGAGAGCGGAACGCATTATCGGGCTTTGCGGTATCCGCGACGCTCTGCGAAAGGTTATTGATATCCAATCCTCCGACATGCCTTATGATCCGGCAGAGCTGCGCACGGCGCAGGCCGAGTTGAATCAGCGTTATGACGCCTTTGTGAAGAAAAACGGCCCCATCAATGATAAGGGCAACATTCTTGCCTTTTCAGATGACGACACCTTCCC
>CAZNVX010000522.1:0-2133 GCA_964576225.1 uncultured Christensenellaceae bacterium | reverse complement strand
CCCTTTGACTCGTGCACAACAGGAGCGCCATGAAGAAAGAGCCTATCGACATCGCCATTATCGGCGGCGGCTGTGCCGGGCTGTCCGCCGCGCTGGCCGCACGCGATTCCGGCGCGGCACGTATCGTGGTGTTTGAACGCAGCCCGTATCTGGGGGGCGTGCTGCGGCAATGCATCCACAACGGTTTCGGCATCCACCGGTTTGGCGAAGACCTCACGGGCACGCAATACGCGCGGCGGCTGATGGACAGCATCGACGCCACGGACATTATCTGCCTGACGGATACCATCGTGCTGGACATTTCGCCACAGCGCACTGTCACCGTCATGAACAGCGGCGGCATTATGGAATACCGGGCCAAAGCTGTCGTCATCGCCACAGGCTGCCGCGAGCGGTCACGCGGCGCGCTCGCCATACCCGGCACCAGGCCGGCGGGTGTGATGTGCGCGGGCACCGCGCAGCGCTATCTGAACATTGAAGGCTGTCTGGCAGGCAAGCGTATTGTCATACTGGGCTCCGGCGATATCGGCCTCATCATGGCGCGTCAGTTTGTGCTGGAAGGCGCCGAGGTGATTGCCGTTGCCGAGGTGATGCCCTATTCGGGCGGCCTGATGCGCAACATCGTCCAGTGTCTGGATGATTTTGATATCCCGCTGTATTACCGCACCACCGTGACGCGCATCACAGGCGGCAAACGGGTCGAGGGCGTCTATATGGCGGAAGTGGACGAGTGCCGCGTGCCAATTGCCTCAACCGAGAGATTTGTCGCGTGCGATACGCTCATACTCTCCGTGGGGCTTATTCCCGAGAATGAGCTGGCTTTTAAGGCGGGTCTCCCCCTCTCGGACATAACCGGCGGGCCGTTTGTGGATGATGCTTTTCAGACTGAAATGGAGGGAATTTTCGCCTGCGGCAATGCCCTTCACGTCCACGATCTGGTCGACTTCGTTTCACTGGAGAGTGAAGCCGCGGGCCGCAGCGCCGCGCTGTATGCAGCGGGTGCAGACGCACCTTGTGTCAGATACGTCAGCGTGTGCGACGGCAAAGGCGTTCGCGGCACAGTACCCC
The DNA here is from genome assembly GCA_964576225.1 of uncultured Christensenellaceae bacterium. Classification (GTDB taxonomy): domain Bacteria; phylum Bacillota; class Clostridia; order Christensenellales; family SZUA-584; genus SZUA-584. The sequence goes on along the minus strand of CAZNVX010000522.1, from coordinate 1,065 downwards.
AGAAGATACGCCTTGATTCGGGCAGCCATACCGTCACATTGCAGTTCCGCCCCGATAACAAGTACGGCGCGTGCTACATCGATGTGTATTCCGGATCCCGGCGTATCGCCCGCAGGAAGCAGCGCGTGCTGACTCCGGGTGAAATGGCCGAAATTAAAATACGGCGTGCGGATATAATCGCAGATCTTACCGTCGAGGTGCGGGATGCTGTGTCGCACGATTAGCCTTTAACAATCAGGGCAATTGAGCTATTATAGTAAGTATACCAAACCACGCGATGTGCATGGGGCTTTGTGAAAGGAGCGGCCTAATTGGATAAGAGCATAGTATGCATCGGCTGCCCACTCGGCTGCCGTCTGGTGGCGGTGGTAGAAGGAAATACCGTTCGCAGTGTGTCGGGAAACGCCTGCAAACGCGGCGTGGCCTATGCGAAGCAGGAAGCCGTGATGCCGCTGCGCGTGTTGACAGGCAATATGAGGGCCCGGGGCTGCAGACTGCCGTTTTCAGTGATAACCGACAAGCCCGTACCCAGGCACATGCTGTTGGCCTGCGCAGCAGAACTCAAACGCCATCGCCCTGCACCCCCCATTGCCATGGGCGACATGGTTATCAGGGACATACTGCAAACAGGATGCAATATCATCGCGACGCAGGATTGTCCCGCAACGCTACAAACAGACAAGAAGTGAAAGGAAACCGGTTTTATGCTGAAAGAACAACGCATAAGCATTATGATGGAAGAGCTGTCCCGCAACGGCATCATCTCAATCGAAGACCTCTCCAAAAAGATGGACGCCTCCCAATCCACCATCCGGCGCGATATTGAAGAGCTGGAAGCTCAGAACACTGTTCGCCGGATTCGCGGCGGCGCGGTTTCCTGCAAACCAACCGCGTCGTATGAGCCGCCTTATTCAGCCCGGCAGGATATGTTCTACGATGAGAAGCGCCGGATTGCCCAGGCGGCACGGTCTTTAATCAACGCCAACGAAACGCTTTTTTTGAGCAGCGGTACCACCGTTAACGAATTTTCAAAAACGCTTCACAATATTTCTCCTCTGTATATTG
>CAZNVX010000521.1:0-2134 GCA_964576225.1 uncultured Christensenellaceae bacterium | reverse complement strand
AACGTTATACCCTATGATTTGGAAGCCGCCCGGCAGCGCATAGAAAATATCACCGCGCTGGAAATAGAGACGGAACGGGGCGTTGACCAAGAGATTTTTCAGTGGAGCGAATCTGTTACTGAGAAAGCGTATAGCCGCACGATCAGGGTTGGCCTGGCTCTGCGAAAATGGATCGGGCAGAACAACTTAAGCGCATTCTCAGTCAATTTTTTGGAAACCGAAGGCAGCAATCCCGGCTTGCCGGTGATGCCGTTCATCGAATGCAGCAAGGCAATGTCACGGGGTATCGGCTACGCGGGCGAGGGCGACGTGCTGACGGCGGCGCTTTGCGGCGCTGTTCTGCAATACTATCCGGAGTCGACATTCACCGAAATGTTCTGCCCGGACTGGAAGGGCGGGAGCGTATTTTTGTCGCATATGGGCGAGTTGAATTACCGTGTTTGTAGCGGTAAGCCACTGCTTACCGAAATGGTGTTTCCCTATACGTCGGCGGATAATCCGGCGGTGGCATATGGAACGTATAAACCGGGCAGGGTGTTTTTTGTCAATTTATCGCCTGACAGGGACGGGGGCTATACCTTGGTATTGGCACCGGGCGATATGCTGCGCGTTTCCGGCGAAAACAAGCTGGCAGACAGGATTAACGGCTGGTTCAAGCCTGACAGACCGATGCCGGAGTTTTTGGAAATGTTTTCGCGGGCAGGCGCCTCACACCATTCCGTGTTGGTTTATGCCGATTGCCTGGCCGAGATGAAAGCCTTTGCCGCGGCGCTGAGCATTGAATGCGTGGTTATATAATGTTTCTTTGAGGTGTGAAATGAACGGTAGGCAATTGCTGTGGGACACGTTGTCCGGGAATAAAACGGGCCGTGTGCCGGTGGCGCCATTTATTTTCAGCAATTTAGTCAATGAGTATAACGGCGGTGAGCCTGAAGATCCCATTGCGGCATGTATTGCAACGTATAAGCGATTGGGCTTTGATATACTGCTGCGCAACTACCTGGTGGGTGATTATCTGGATGAATCGTTCGTTTCGTGTGAAAAATGGCAGGTTGATAAGCAGATAATCGGTGACAAGGGAAGCAACTGGGACGAAATAACAGTTGTGACAACCCCGGAGCGTCAATTGACGCAGAAAAAGTCATTTCGGCGTGTCAGCTTGTACGAGGTTGTGGAAGCCATAACGGAATACTATATAAAGGAACCGGACGACTTTGGTCAGTTTATTAAATATCAGCCCCCGCTGCCCTTGTATGATTTTTCTGTCATCAAGCACGCCCGTGAGCTGATTGGTGAAGATGGATTAACAGGGCCGTGGGTGGAAGGCGCTTTCAATATGACCGGCCGTCACCGCGAGCTGTCCGAATTGCTTATGGATCCTTATATTGATGAGAGCTTTTATACTGACATGATAGAGTATTTTGGCGCCCGCGTGCAAAATGTCATGAAGCAGGCGATTGCAGCGGGTGCAGATTTTATCAGCATGTCCGGCAATATGGCCAGCGGCAGCATGGCAGGCCCCAAGATGTTTGCCGAATTTGTCATGCCTTATGAAAAGCGCTTGATAGACGCGGTGCACAAGCAAGGTGCAAAGCTTATTTATCACAACTGCGGGGACGCAAAGCTGCTGTTGCCTCTTTATGCGCATATGGGTATTGATATGTATGAATCGCTGACCGCGGCGCCATATGGAGATACTGTGCTTGAGACGGCGATGACGGATATACCGCTGCCCACAGCACTCAGCGGCGGCATTGACCAGATAGATTTTTTGAAATCCGCCACGCCGGATGCTGTGCGCGCGAGAGTCAAGCGGATTCTGGATATTGTCAAATCACGCGGCGGCTTTGTTCTGGCAGCGAGCGACTATATTTGTGAAGGCACACCGGAAGAAAACCTGATCGCGCTGGCGCAGGCAGGCATAGAGTATGGTTATTACTAAGGTACCATGTTCTGCTGAATAAATAAGCGTACACGGAACCAGCTCTATATGGATTGATATGAACGCAAGTCATCAACGGTATCATGCGCGATAATCTTTGACGCAGAAACATTATGCACCTTTTGGTTGAACGACACCCAAATTTTTTTAAGTGCGGCTTTGAGCCGAGCATTTTATATGAGCCCTTCGGGG
>CAZNVX010000520.1:0-2139 GCA_964576225.1 uncultured Christensenellaceae bacterium | reverse complement strand
CAAACCCGAAACGCCGTCATCCGGCGCAACAGTGCCGCAACACGGCCTCAGAGCTGTCAGGACAGAATCCGCGCCGGCTCATGCTGCGGCAAAAAATATCAAAACACAGCGCGCACCCATGAGCCGCATGGCAATGAAAGCCGTTTATGCGGACATCTACGCCGAGGAATCTGATGATGCGCCGCGGGCTGTGCCCGGCATGAGCGCCAGCCGCATGGCGATCAAAGCAGCGAATACGGACATCTACGCCAAGGAAACAGACGACGCGCCCGGTAACGACCTGCTTGCACCGGCAAGCCGGATGGCCGGCAAGGCAGCTGCTGCTTTCACCGAATACGCGGATAATGGTGCAGAGCAGCGCGTCACCGCACCGGGAAATACCGTCGCGGCGCGACCGCATGTATCCGGCACACGCGCTTTTGTATCACCCGCGAAGCTTCGAATCACAGATCCAGATGCCGACCGGCTCGATGATCCGCCCTATACCGTACCCGCCGTGCCCGCGAAGCATCAGAAAAAAACGGCGCGCAATACAGCATATCCGCCTGTCCAGCCGTCCAAGGCGCAGGCGCGCAGGAGACGGCGCATTCTGCTGCTGGCCGGGCTGGGGCTTATCGTCACGGTTGCCGCGCTGTTCCTGCTGCTCCAGCAGCAGAAGAATGCATCACTGCCGATGGGCATGCAAACGCCCGGCCCGATGGCCACGGTCTACGCCGCTGCGGAGCCCTCCGAAACGCCTGACGAGACGGTGACAGCGAATCCGCCCACACCGTCTGCGGCAGTGTTTGACGAGGAGACAGCCGCCGCCCTTACCCCGGGCGCAACGGACGCAACTGCGGCGGACAACGCCGCAACGGACAACGCCCAACCTGCACAAAGCATGTCCGCACCCACGGCCACTGCCAAGCCTGCGGCCACACCGGCTCAGAATCCCCCTGCCACCGTGCAGCCGACAGCCAGCCCGAAGCCGGCAGCGACGCCCACGGCAGCGCCCAAGCCCACGGCGACGCCCGCAGCCACGCCGGTGCCAACACCCAAGCCCACGGCAACACCTGCGCCAACACCTGCGCCAACGCCCAAGCCCACGGCATCGCCCGCGCCAACACCCAAGCCCACGGCGACGCCCGCAGCCACACCTGCGCCGACGCCTGCACCGACGCCTGCGCCCACAGCTGAGCCAACACCCGAAGAATAGCCCGGGCGTTGGCTTCCATGCCGGCGGATGATATAATTTGGGAAATGACAGGCTGGATTAATATAAAGTGAATAATAACCCTTGTAATAATAGTTATAGTTTAATCAAAGGCGGAGGCATGGCGTGTTTCGCCTTAATTCTTATTTTTTTGGCGAGCGGGTGCGCTGTGCCGACCGCGCCGGTATCAGCGGGTATCCTCACAGCGTTAGAAACGCCAACGGAACCGTCCGCTGCTGTATTCGACGCAACGCCCCTGCCCAGCCCCATCGCCACCACTGCGCCCGACATGCACACAACGCCTGAGCCCATACCGCTGCCGACGCCGTCATCCGAGCCTTTCATCGGGCAGATTGTCTGCACGGCAACCGATCCGGTAAACATACGGGATGCGGTCGGCAAGAACGGCCAGGTGGTCGGCAAGCTGCCCGTCGGCGCCACAGCCGATGTGATCGCTTATGCCGACAAATGGGTTCATATTTTCTATGACGGCATGACCGGTTACGTGAGCCGGGATCATACCATACCGCGGCGCAAACCCAAATCTGAAGTCCCCTATGGCGACTGGGCGGCCATCATCGTCAGCCCTGCGCATGAGCTGCCGCGCGGCTTTGACGTGTCTCTGGCGGATTTTGAGGGCGGACAGGTCGACAAGCGCATACTCTCCATCTGCAAAGAAATGTTCGCTGACGCCAAAGAAGACGGCATAAGATTAAGTCTTGTGGACGCATACCGCAGCCATCGCAGGCAAAACGAGCTGTATCAGAAAAAGGTGGACAGCTACCTCAAAAAGGGTTACAGCCGCAAAGACGCCGAGGCCAAGGCCGCAACCATCACAGCACGCCCCGGCACCAGCGAGCACCAGACCGGCCTTGCGCTCGACATCGTTACACCGTCGCACACCAAACGCAATAAGGGCTTCGCCAACACCGATGCCTTTAAATGGC
>CAZNVX010000519.1:0-2140 GCA_964576225.1 uncultured Christensenellaceae bacterium | reverse complement strand
ATGCAAGTGTCCAAAGAGTGATTTTATTGATTAAGTGCCAACGGTAAATGTTAAGAATACACCTTTCCGAGCATCCTTTAAAAGGATGTCGCAGGCTTGGAATTCGTGTCTATTTTATTAACAATGGAGCAATTCACTTGCATTGTTTATGTATAGCGCTGTATAATCTTGGCTAAAATAAACAATGTTTTATGTATATTGTTAAGAGATATAAACAGTTTAAATGACTGATGATGAGGTTTGTAATGTCCAAAGCTGTCGCTGTATTTTTTTCATTAATGATAGTTCTTATGCTCGCATCCTGCGCGGCTGTCTCCACACAGTCGGAGGCGACTGTGCCGCCGGATGCTTTGCCTTCAGATACCTCCGCAGCGTTGCCCGAATCCAGCCCACTGCCAGGCACGAGTACGGTCACGGAGCCCCAGCCCATCCCAACAACCGAACCCGATCTCGAGCCCGATAAAACAGCTGAACCGGAGGCTAAACCCAGCCCGACGCCGACAGCCGTGCCCGCGGGCATCGTGAAGAACAGTGGCGAGATCATCGGGACGGATGTGGCTTTTCGCACGCATCCCAATACGAAATCCGATGTTATCGCCCGGCTTGACAAGGGGACCTATGTTCAGATTCTAAAAACCAATGTGCATGCGCAATGGCATCAGGTCAAATACAATGACAAAACCGGCTACATCAACAGAATGTACATATGCCTGGATTCTTCATTGGATGGGTATAAACTGGATTATGTCGCCACTATTGTCAACTGCAATAACGATGTGAATGTGAGAAGCGGACCCTCCACGGATTCGGAAGTTGTGGGGGTTGCCAAGAAGGGGGCGACGCTTACCATTATTCCGCAGGAAACCCACACCGACGGCTGGTACCAGGTGGAATACGAGGGCAAAACCGCGTACATTCATGCAAGTTATCTGGATATTGAAGCCAAGGCTGATAAAAACCAGCTGACCAGTCTGAATATTTCCGGCGGTTCGCTTTACCCCTCCTTCTCTCCCAAAGAATATGGTTATGTGATCAAAGCGGCCGCTTCCTCCATTACCATCACCGCCAGAGCCAACAACGGCGTGGATATCGATATCAACAAAAGCGGCAAGAGCAGCCTGAAGGTCGATATCCCTTCCGCCGGCATGAAAACCATCCGCATCGCGCTGAATGGGGAGATCAGGTATTCTCTTTACATTTCAAGAAATGTGCTGACTGTCGGCACCTGGAATATCAAGCGCGGCGGCGGAAACCTATTGATGCAGGGACGGCTTGTTTATGACCAGCAGCCGGATATCATGGGCATACAGGAAGCATATCAACATTTGAAAGCCAGCGATATTATTGACAATCTGGCAAGCCTTAAAACCAGAAGCATGCCTTACAACGTGATGTCGCCCACCATCAATTACTCAAACGGGTCACAGTACGGAATCGGGCTGATATCCCGTTACAAGCTGCAGGACGTGGAGACTTTCGCGCTGGACAGCGGCAGTTATGAAAAGCGTATTTTACAAAAGGCTGTTGTGTCCATCGGCAATAAAAAAGTGTCCGTATATAACACGCATTTTTCCTATAACTCAAAGGCCATAAGGGCCAAGCAGTTCTCCCAGGTTCTCAATATCATGAAAAAGGACAAGAACAAGTATCAGATACTTATGGGTGATTTTAACGCAAAGTATGAAGAGTTCGCTTTATTCAAGGATTATACCATCGTCAATTCACCGGATACAAAGTATTATGATTATGCCAAGAAAGAAATCAAATACAACGAAATCGATAACATCATCGTGTCCAAAAACATAGATGTCATTAACTCGCGCGTTGTTGTCACAAAGCTCTCCGACCACTGCCCGGTGTTTGCATACCTGGTTTTGAATTGACCCGTTGTTCGACCGAGCCTTAGTAATTGGCAAAATATGAAACGAAAAAGCCCCCCGTTTCAGAGGGCTTTTTCTGATGGTAGCGGCGACTGGAGTCGAACCAGTGACCTATCGGGTATGAACCGATTGCTCTGACCAGCTGAGCCACGCCGCCACATACATAACCCGACTGAAATTTGATCCAATCGGGTCATGATAAAAATGGTTGCGGGGGAAGGATTTGAACCTACGACCTCCGGGTTATGAGCCCGACGAGC
>CAZNVX010000518.1:0-2143 GCA_964576225.1 uncultured Christensenellaceae bacterium | reverse complement strand
GCCCGATAAAAGGGATCCCCATCTGACGGGCCACAAAACCGGATGAAATGATCTGGTTTAACAGGTCGCCGCCGAACAGCAATGAAATATCATCCGGTTTGAGCTCGGCTTTTTCGATAACTGTCTCCACAACCTTGAGCAGCATCTTTCGTTCGGCGAGTTCATAGGTCTTTTCGCCCCAGAGCCCGTCTTCAAAAGTGAAATCAAAACAGCTGCCGTAGGGGCCGTTTTTTTCATCTTTGCCCCCCAGTGAGGCGAAGGCCATAATACTTGGTGGCGTATCAAATTTGATGGTTCTCGAACCGATTCTTATGCCCATGTTATATCACCCCGAAAAGGTAGTAGATAATGCCGGCGAGTACGGATGCGCTGATACCGTAAACAAGCACGGGGCCGGCAATCGTAAAAAGCTTGGCGCCCACACCCAGTATGTATCCTTCCCATTTGTATTCCATAGCGGGAGCGACAACTGAGTTTGCGAACCCCGTGATCGGTACGATTGACCCTGCACCGGCATAACGCCCAAGCACATCGTATATCCCGATACCGGTAAATAACGCGCCAAGGAATATCAGAACTGCCGACCGAAACGAACTGACGCCTGCCTCGTCCAGCATTAAAACCTTTTCGGCGAAATCGTTTAAAGCTTCGCCGAACACGCAAATCAAGCCGCCCACAACAAAGGCCATTGCGCATTCTTTGAGCAGGTTGCTTTTGGGCATCGCCTGTTTCACGTAATCCTGATAGTTGGTTTCCTCGATATTCTTCTTAATATCCATAGGTTTATATTCTCTTTTGTTTTTCTGTTATTGTTTTGGCGAACTCTTCTGTTTCTTCCATGTTTTTAAGGCTGCCGATATTAACCTCCGGCATTTTTATATAGTCCTTCATAGATCTTCCTTTCCTCAAAACACCCCTGAAAGCCAATAAACCAAAGAACCCGTGGTCTTGCCGAGAACAAACCCCATCAGCACAACAACGATAATGCGCTTTGTCAAACCATAATTCTTAATGACCGGAATGGCATCTGTAATCTCTGCCAGACAGGCAATCACAAACCCCACATAAGCCCCTCCGAACAACCCGAATACCGCCGCGCCAGCAATACCTGCCGGTATTCTCAGGTCGAAAAGCGTGATCAGCGTGCCAAGGACAACGCCTGCGCCGCTGCTTGCCGCGAGCATAATTGCGCGGATCCCCACGCTCAGGCTTTGCAGCGATTTTGAAAACACCCCAAGCGCGATGTAAAAGGCGCACAGCGCGGCTCCCGTCACGATGCCCGCGCTCAACCCCGTCACTGCCGATAATACGCTATCCATCAGGCCGCTTGCTTCTGGCAGCCAAATAGTCCCTTAAACTGTTTTCATGGTTATGGATATCGATATCTAGCACTGTCGGCGCGCCTTTATGACGCCTGTATAAACCAAACAGCAGCACAAAGCCCACGGCGATGCCCACGCTGTAGGGAATGCTGACAACCGGCGCGGTTGCTGGCATCTCACCTGTGAAAAAGGCGTAGATATTCCTGTGAACCGCTGGCATGTTCACATCCTCGTGAAATGTCATGATGGCGATGGCGCCGCCAAAAAACATCACGACGCAGAGAAGGAGGGCTTTCGCATATTTGGCCGCTTTGCTTTGGGCGGTATGCTTGAGGATAACCGTGCTTTCGGTGGGACCGGCGTTTATTATTGTATACTCCGGGTATAATGAAGCAAGCTTTGCGATCACGTCCAGCGCGGTAATCGTTATGGCCGGGCCAGATATATCAAACGATACGCTGCAAAGCGGCTGTGAAGACACACCATGCACCATACAGATGCTTGAGAGCAGAACACACGAATTATCTGAATAATAGGTTTTTTCTAGTGAGAAAAACAGCTCCTTTGGCATCTGCTTATATGTATGAGGCGTCAGTATATGTGTCCAGTTGTGGGTGCATCAACAGCAGGGCGATCAGCAAGGCTGCGATAACGCAGATGCAGAGTATGATCACTGTCAGCAGCCATTTTCTACGCAACAAATACTGCAAGCCTAGTTCTCCTTAAGTCAATTTGCCAGAGACAAAGATCTCCTTGCAATCATAGTATTTGCAGACAAAATAAAAATATTTGCCGAATTTGACAGAACGTTATTCCACCGC
>CAZNVX010000517.1:0-2145 GCA_964576225.1 uncultured Christensenellaceae bacterium | reverse complement strand
TTATATACGACAACTATGCCAATCGGCTTTCCACGTTTTTGTCCGGAACGCTGCGGACAATCTGCGAGGCCGAGGTGTTGTCTATCGAGGAACAGACGTTTTCCGAGCTGAGCAACTCGATGCCGACGCCGGTGGTGGCATCCATCATCAGCATGCCGCCGCTGCAGGGGTCGTCGCTGTTTCTGATCTCATCCGCCGGGGCATACGAAATCATCAGCCGTCTGCTGGGCGGTACCGGAGAGAAACAGGCCATCGACAAGCCGTTTACCGAAATCGAGATTTCCATCATGGAGCGGGTGATCAAGAGCATGCTGTCGATAATGAATGAAGCATGGGAAAAGATCAATAAGGTCCACGCGCATTTGGAAAGAATTGAGACCAGCTCTCAGTATGTGCAGATCGTATCGGCCAATGAACCCATCGCCATTATCACTATGAAGGTGAATATCGGCGATACGTCGGACATCATCAATATCTGCCTGCCGCATGTGGCCTTGCAGCCCATTGCCAAGCAGCTGGTGATGCAGTCGTGGTACTCGGACAGCGCTTACAGCATTAAATCGTCCGACGGTGCCGACCTTGGGAAAAGCTTATCAGGCGTTTATCTGATGCTCAACGCTGTTTTCAACGAAACAAAGGCCACGGTGAAGGATATACTCAATACGGAAGTGGGCGATGTGATACAGGTTGAGCACAGCATCAACATGCCGGTAACAGTGAAAATTGAGCACATACCGAAATTTAGAGGATTCGTCGGCATGCAAGGGTCTTATTATGCCGTTAAAGTTGCCGATATACTTAAGGAGGAGCAAAGTGATGACACAGACAATGATGAATGAAGATAACGCGGTATCCGAAGCCCAGCTTCCGGAGACGCTGACAACTGATGAAAAAGATGCGCTGGGGGAGATCGGCAACATTTGCATGGGCACTTCAGCCACAACGCTGTCGACGCTGCTTGACAAACGCGTCACGATCACGACGCCCACAGTGACATTGATTCGCGGCAATGAGTATTTGAATGAATATGAAAGGCCGGTTGTCGCCACGGAGGTTTCGTATACCCAGGGCATTGATGGTCATACGGTGTTTCTTCTGAAAAAAGATGATGCGATCATGATCACCACGGTGCTGCTGGGCGGGGACGACCAGGCGGATGAGCTGTATTTGAGCGCCATCAGCGAGGTTATGAACCAGATGGTGGGCGCGTCATCGACGGCGTTGGCGGACATACTGCATGAACACATCAATATTGCGCCTCCGGTGACCAAGGAGATCAGCCCCGGAGGCATGGATGTGGAAGGTTTCAAGCAAGCCGACGATCTGCTGATTCGTATCAGCTTCAAGCTTGAGATTGACGACCTGCTGACCAGCAATATCATGCAGCTGCTGCCGTTTGACTTTGGTAAGAAGCTGGCCGGCTCGCTCATGACGCCCGCTGCTTCGCCGCCCCCGGCGCAGCAGGTGCAGATGCCGGCAGCCCCGCCAGCCCCGCCGCAAAACATTGAACCCAGCGTCGCGGCAGCACCTGAATACAATATGGCTGTTGCACCGCCGCCAGATAGAACACAAAAAGAGAAAATGGAGTTGAAAGCTGTGAAGTACCAGTCTTTCAGTGAAGACAGCCCGCAGGGCTACGCAATGATGCCTTCGGGACTAGACAAGAACAACATCGACCTGATCATCGATGTGCCGCTGCAGGTGACGGTGCTTTTGGGCAGAAGCAAAAAAAGCATCAAGGAAATACTCGAACTTGGCAGGGGCTCGATCATCGTGCTTGACCGGCTGGCGGGCGAGATGGTGGATGTGCTTGTCAACGGAAAGCTTTTTGCGCGCGGCGAGGTTGTGGTGATTGATGACAATTACGGTGTGCGCATTACGGAGCTGACCGCCCCCGACAAGGCCAAAAGCAGTTAAAAAAACACCTCTTAAAAAGAGGTGAAAATGAGAAAGAGGATTATGGATCATGGATATTAAGTGATCCCTTGCTGCTGCTTGGCCATGGCGATCATTTTCTTGACCATCTGTCCGCCGATCGGGCCGCCCTGCTGACCGTTAACACGGCTGGGCAGGTCGCCCTTATATTCATCATTGTTTTCCTTGCAATACTGTACATGGCCAATCTCGCTGGCGCATTCTATCTTG
>CAZNVX010000516.1:0-2153 GCA_964576225.1 uncultured Christensenellaceae bacterium | reverse complement strand
GTGGTATGACGTTTGATGGTCTGCCCCACCATCAGCGGCCACTGAGACGAATAGAAAAGACCCATCAGCACCGTCACACCCCATATCAAAGCTTCACTCCTGATGAAAGCCGCCGCGAATGTAACCACAGCGGCGCCGACAGCCAGCGTGCCGACCATGGCGCGCGTGCTCATGAACCGTGCCAGCCAGTTGCACATGAGCCGCCCCAGCGTGATTGAAAGCCAGAACACACCAATGGCCAACGCGGATTTAAGCACATCAAACCCCAGATTGACTTCCATATACTCGGACATCCAACCCCATGCGCTGCATTCCGCGCCGCAGTATAAGAATATGCACAGGCACACCAGCAGGAACCGCCAGTCACGCAGTATCGTTTTGACCGCCTTAAAGGTTATACTGGCCGAAGCCGTGCTTTTGGGAATCGTCGCCAGAAATGACACGAACAGCATCAGCACGCAGGCAATGCCCAGCGCCAGATACACAGTCCTCCATGACACATTGTTGGCAAGGCAGATGCCAGCGGCCACCGGCCCAGCCATGGCGCCGAGCCCGTAAAACACAGAGCTTAGATTGACGTATTTTTCCGATTTGTCCGGATACATATCGGAAACCACAGACAGCGTCACGCTCTCAAGCGGGCCGCAAAACCCGCCCGCAAACACCATGATGATCAATGACATCACAAAGCCGGAGCTCTGGGAAAACGCGAACAGCGCCAGCGCCAGCACAACCAGCACGCCGGTGATGACGGCTCTTTTGCCGATCCTGTCGGCAAGCACGCCTCCCAGCACAATAAAAACGGCAAAGCCTGTAAACTCCGCCGTATACAGCAGCCCCGACTGCGCCAGCGTTAAATTGAACTCATCACTGATGCCCGCCAGCATCGGTCCGATTACCGTCATCAGAGCCGCTGAAAAAAACATAAGCAGGTTGCATATGGCATAAGATGCCCGTCTCGACGACATGATGTCCTCCAAAAAAGCAAGATGAACACAGTATAGCACAGAGCGTTCAAGCCGTCACGCTATTGATCAGTCTTTATTCATTGCATCAGTTCAGCAAGCGCTTCGGACATTGTGACCACCGCTATGTCTGCGTCTTTTATGACCTGCATATGTTCATAAAACAATTCTGGAGTCGTATCATATTCGTTTGGATTCGATGCAACTCTGTGGTAAAGCAATATCAGCCATAGCTTCTCCTGCTTGGCTCTCTCCACCCATCGGGCCACCTGCGCTGACGAGGTGGAAGACAGTATGCTTTTGCACTTCAACCGGCTCACATCCAGATTATCCTTGCTGTTAAACCCCGTATCAACCGTACGATGAGCCGAATAATGCATCATTATGCTTTCATTAACAGCCGCGTTATATGAGCCGTATGGAGACGCAAAGTAATCGATACTGACACCCAAATGGTTTTTCAGGAATGATTTTGATTCAGCCAGCTCATCGGTCAATTCTTGTTCGGACAGAGCAGTAAGATAAGGATGGGTGACGGAATGGGATCCGATTTCATGCCCATCCTCAATAAAGAACAGGATATGATCCCTCGCGTTGGAGACCCGCGGGTTTTCGATAAAACAGGAGGCAAAAAAATGATTGGACTTATAACCAAACTCCCGCAAAATCGGCAGCGCGGTATAAAGGTTTTCTTCCCATCCATCATCAAAAGTGATGGTAACCAGCCCGCGCCTGAAGCCTTTATATCTGTATGGCCTGATACAATAATCATCTGTGATAAGATATCCGTTTGAGGACAACAAGTGATAAATCGTTACCGTTTCCCCGTTTTCGGGCATCGTGAAAGGCGCCTCATATTTCTTCCAGTCCATGCTGGCGGGCGCAACCGGCATATCAATATATTTCATACCCGAATCTGTCGAAACAGCGGCAATAACCCGAGAATCCACATCGGAACGGTAATGGTTGCTGAAAACATAATCACCCGAGGCAAGCCATACCGGTTCGAAGAACCACTTGGCATCGCCATCCGTATAGTCGGTGATTTGAGTCATGACACTTCGAGCGCCGTCATATCCTCGGTTCAGATATGTAAAAGCAGCTTCATGATTACCCCAGGAATTATTTGACCAATGTGCCGGCATGTTGTTTGCTTCCATGATCTCTACCGAAGCGTTTTCAATGATG
>CAZNVX010000515.1:0-2166 GCA_964576225.1 uncultured Christensenellaceae bacterium | reverse complement strand
GTCCGCCGGAGTTTTATCAAAGTATCGAGGAGGAGAATCATGAGATTCAAGAACAAAATTGTGGTTGTCACAGGCGGCGCGTCAGGGTTGGGCTATGCCAGCGCGAGATCTTTTGCGCTTGAAGGGGCAACAGTGGCGATTTTCGACGTAGACAGGCAGGCGGGGCCAAAGGCGGCAGAAGACATTGAGCGTGTGGGTGGAAAAGCTGTATTCATTGCTTGCGATATAACAAACCCCGGACAGGTCGAGGCCGCATACGGCGAGGTCATCACACGGTTCAAAACTGTTGATGTGCTGCATGCGAATGCCGGTATTATCGATGTGCCCATGACCATTGACGAAATGACCTTTGAACAATGGAATCGGGTGATGAATATCAATCTCAACGGCATGTTTCTTGCGGCAAAAGGTGCCGTCACACAAATGCTTAAGCAGGATGGCGGAACAATCGTGTTCACCGGCTCCAACTGGGCATATGTGTGCGACCCCGGTTTTACCAGCTACGCTGCCAGCAAAGGCGCTGTTGTGGCCTTCGCAAGAGCGTTGGCGCTCGATCATGCGAAAGACAACATCCGTATCAACGTGGTTTGTCCCGGAAATATGATGACGCCGCTGCTTGAGCGTCAGCTCAGCCTTGAGCCGGATCCCGAGGCGACGCTGGAAAACATGGGGCAGATATCGCAGCCTCAGGAAATCGCGAACCTTGTGCTTTTCCTGGCAAGCGACGAGGCTTCCGCGATGAAGGGCGCTGCGGTGATTATCGATCAAGGAGAGACGCTAGGATACGGAAAAGGTCTTAGGGTCCAGAAGGGCAGGTAACCATGAGAAAAAGCAAGTGGCTGGGCTGGAATGGATGGACGATCCCGGCATTCGTATTGACATGCATCATTTCTCTTGTGCCGTGGTGTATCATGATTTACAACAGCTTCTTTGATATGAGCTACTCCAATGTGACGAGTGGTTCTTTCGTGGGGCTGGAAAACTACAGGCAGGCATTCTCAGATTCTACGTTTACAATAAGCCTGTGGAACACCGCCAAGATCATGCTTTTTGCGTTGCCGATCGAGTTTATTCTTGGTCTTGGAATGGCGATGCTTGTTTGGAAGCATTTGAAACTGCGCAAATACGTCGTGCCCATACTGATCATCCCCATGATCATCTCGCCAAGTGTCGTGGGCCTTATCTGGAACTTGAATCTAAATCCTGTGTTTGGTCCTTTGGGCATCTGGCTGCGTGATATTGGATTTTCACCGGACGGTCTTTTTTCCAATGTCAATACGGCGCTGGGAGCCATCATAATGATAGACGTGTGGCAGTGGACACCATTTATGTTTATGCTCTTTTTAGCCGGATTGTGCGGACTGCCAAAGGAACCTTTGGAAGCCGCAGCCGTGAACAACGCTTCCAGTTGGCAGACGTTCAGGCGAATAATCCTCCCTGCCTTAAGACCCATTATGATTGTCGGTTTCCTGTTGCGGTTTACTGATCTGTATAAGATATTCGACACCATTTGGATTACCACCGGTGGTGGGCCCGGTCTCGCAACAGAGTCGTTGTCATTGTTCGGATACCGCGTGAATTTCTCCTACTGGCATATTGGTTACGGCAGCGCGGTGGTGTTCGTTATTTTTCTGATCAGCTACATCGCTTGTCTCATCTTCTCAAAAACAGTTGTCAAACAAGAGAAGAGAGCAGATTAAAGGAAGGGAGAATATAGATATGATAAAGAAACAGACTGTCAGAGCCAAGCTTTTCAGCAAGACCGCCATCGTCCTAATTTTCATTTGTTGCCTGATGGCTTTGGTTCCTTATTTGTGGACGTTCCTCTCAGGCTTCAAGGAGAGGACAGATATACTGTCAACGACGCCCAAGGTATTTTTCACACCGACGCTTGAAAACTTTCCGGAGGTTTTCATTAAAAACGGCTTCATTCAGTACCTGATGAACTCCGTGGTGACGGCGTTGCTGACAGTTGGCCTCAGCCTTCTGGTTGGCATACCCAGCGCCTATGCCTTCAGCCGGTTTCGTATTCTCGGAAAGAAGCACCTTTACTTTTACTACCTGACAACACGCATGTGTCCCGGCGTAGCTGAGGCGCTCCCGTTGTATATTATGTTCAGCAGCCTTGGTTTGCTGGGCACAACGATCGGCCTGTCACTCGCGCAC
>CAZNVX010000514.1:0-2215 GCA_964576225.1 uncultured Christensenellaceae bacterium | reverse complement strand
GAGTTCTGTCAGTTCTTCCTTCCGCGCGTGCTTGATGGACATGGCAATCATGTCCGCCCATAGTTTTAGATGACCATCTACCAGCTCGGGCTCGAAGCCGACAAATTGACCTTTCATTTCTCACCCCTCCTTGCCATCAGGACTGCTTCGGATATGGCGCGGGCGGGCGATGGGATTACTGCGTAATATCCATCGTGGATACTCTCATCAAACCACATAAAAAACACCTCGTAACCCTTTAACCCAATTCGACCAAGTTGGATTTCAAGTTCTGGATACATCTTCTCCGCACACTCCACCGCCTGATTCAAGTCCTCGGCGGGGTTCCAGTTTTTTACCGCGATAACATCGTCCATTTCTTCGTTGCAATACCACGCCAAACCAAGCCTGCCAGTGGTAACACTTGAATCCAGTATCCACCCCATAACCTCAATCGCAAGAGCTTCGTTCAACTGCTCATTTGTCATTTCACTGATGTTCATTTTGAACCTCCCATCTTCTCCGCCATTCCTGCAAGTTTCTTTGACAGCATCGCTGCCTGTTCTGGCGTTATCGGCTTGCAGACATTTTTGTATTTCTCGTAATCATCCATGACGGATTGCGCCGTACCCGTCCAGCCCATCTGCCTGTACTCGTCTGCCAGTTTCTGCCAGACATCTTTCGGATGGACTTTATCGCCATACCAGTCTTGTTTTAGGTCAGCCCAACGCGCGGCAAGTTTGGAACGCTTTTCATCGGTTATCCGGTAGCAGTAGCTCATCATCTCGGCAATGCGCGGGAAGTAAATCTCGCGCTCGATGATCTGCTCTACCGCCTGGTTGATGACCGACACGTGGAAGCCGGATAACTTTTCGTACACCAGGTCAATAAAGCCCTTCATGTCCTCCGGGTCCGGCTTGAACGCCGTAAACGCCTGCATCAATCTGGTAATCGCTTGCTGTATTTCTGGTTTTGTCGCCATTTATGCCTCCTGTTGTCCTAACATCTTGAATATCTCTTTACGGTTGTCGCTTTTGCGCTTCGGCTTGCCCGTCCATTTCTGGGCTGCCGTGTCTATTGCCCTCAATACCGGCCAGGTTGCATAGTTCCTGTCCTCAAGTCCGGCATACCATTCAATCACTTCCAGCAGTTTCTTTTCGCCGTGTTCTTTCAGTAAATCCTTTACATAATCCAAATCTTTACTGCCTGTTAGGGGAATGTTCAGTTTTTTCTGAAAAAGAGTAAAAAAGTTGCCCGGTTGCTTAATTAAATCTTCATCTTTATCTATATCTTTATCTTTATCTATATCTAAGCCATTTCCGTTTCGCCCAGTGAAACGATTCGTTTCATTTTCGTTTCCGTAATATTCCGCTTTTTGCAACTTTTCGCGCCGTCTGCGTGTCCGTTCCGTTGGATCCATTGCGCTTTGCCGTTCTGAAAACTTGTTCACAACCAGCACGCCCTCGTCTGTTGTCAGTATTTGCAGGTCCATAAGCGTTGCCATGTCTGCGTCAAAGTTCTCTGGATTGCGTAACCGCCAGCGAATGTCCTCAATGGTTGGCAGGTAGCCGTCTTGTTCGCAGTCGCCGGCCAGAAGAAAGAGATTTATCATCAGCCGGAATTGACTGTCTGAAAGCCGCCCGATCTTACAGTCATCAAGCATTTCGTGATACAACTTAATCCAGTAATTACTTGCCATTTTCCTCCTTGCTCCCTTCCAGAAATAAAAACTTGTCCTTTATCAGCATCGGCAGCCCATCATTCCAGGATTCCATGTCATACCCCTGCTCAATCTTTGCCGTCCACGCCATGCACCGCCCGAACCATGATGTCAGATTGCCGTGATTGTCAAGGTGGCAGGCCGGGCACAGCAGTTGCAGATTCTCCGCGCAGTCCAGAAATGGCATGTTCTTGTTCCGACTATAAACCGCATGATGCACGTGATAAGGGCGCTGGTCAAACGTCCTCCAACACGCAGCACATTTGTTTTTTTGTTCAGCCAAAAGGCGGGCGATGAGGGCGGGGGTGATGGTCATCTGTCCCTCGCCAATATTTTTTCGATGAACAAATCGGCGGCTTCACGGACTGAAATCCTTCGCGCGGGAAAATGCCAATGATAGTTGTAGCGGTATTCAGTTACAACGGAATTTGCCACGTCAATATCGTCATCGTTTTCGTGTTTTGCTACAAGAAATATTGATGGCTTTCCGCTATTTTCTACGGCATCATTTAATCT
>CAZNVX010000513.1:0-2220 GCA_964576225.1 uncultured Christensenellaceae bacterium | reverse complement strand
ATTCTGTCTATCGTAAACTCTTCAAGACAAGCCAGCAAAAGGCTTATCTTCTGAGGGTTTGTCCGGTAAACCCCGCCCGATTCCACAACCCAAACACCCTCTTGCTGACGGAACACGAAGCTTCCGTGCTCGTTTTCAATGTCTACCTGTGCAATGCTGTCGCTGCCGAGTCTGAACAGCACGCCGGATGCGGCCGGGTTTTCTGTTGCAGTTATCAGGAAGTAAGCACAGGCCAATGCGGCACATACGCAGACGAGAATAATGAGGCTGCGCAGGTTGCGTTTGTTCATTGATTCCTCCTGATCATCCACACAGCAAATGCCGCAATAAATGCCAGACCGGGCAATATGGCGATACAGAGAACGGCCAGCCCCGTGAACTCGCTGCCGCGGATGATGATGGCCCCGGAGTTGATCGCTTTGGAAGAAATGACGTCCGCTTCACGGCTGCCCGACAGCCAAAGCACACAATTCAGAAACAGATCACGGTTGGCCTGAACCTCAATATTGCCGTCGTAAGCGAACGCGCTGTTGCCAATCACCACCATACGCGCGGCATTCTGACCCCATTTCACATTGCTCTTCACAGACGCATAGGCAAGGGGGGCCGGCCCCAGATAATCGCTTGCTGTCTGACCGGTATCGGTGATGGTGACGTCCGCGCGTATCCACGATTTGTCGGACGACTGCAGCAGGACAGTGTTTGTGATTTCATTCGTGTCATAATCGATTGTCCCGAGGCCGCGCACCACCGGCAATATCACCATGTTCCCCTGTTCCGCTATCTGCGTGGTGATCTCATGCCGCCCGAAACGCGGTATCAGATAAAGCTTGTATTGAGACAGGTAGTAAGAGGCATCCTCCTCAACGACATAGTTATTGACAATGCCGATACCAAAGATGTTGGTCATCTCATTTAAGTTTGAATACGCCACCTCGTTGGAATTCATGACGGCGTCAATCATCAGGAATATGCTGCCGCCCTTGCGCGTGTATTCTTCGAGCATCTTGAGTGCGTCTGGCGATAAATCTGATTTTGGCGAAGTGAACACGAGCACGGCTGCGTCGCCGGGTATTTCGCTGACCTCGGCCAGACGGATCGTACGCACCTCAAACGCATCCTGTTCCAAGCCGGCCACCGCCTTGGTCATCGCTGTTAAAGGATCTGTCTCCCCATTGCCCTGCACAAAATACACAACCGGCATTTTCTCTGACGTGACGTAACGGATTGCACCGGTAATCTCCCGTTCGCCGTTGAAAAAGCTCCCGTCTGCTGTATGCTCAAACAGCAGCGTCTTATCAATGATCTTTGACCGTGCGCCGCTTTTTACAATGATGCTCCCGTTGGTGACAGCGGCAACGTTCAGCTGATATGCGGCCAGCTTCGCCGGCTCCTGTTCGATATCAATATACTCCACACTGATTTTATCCGACGCATCGGCATACTCGTCCAGCAGCGATTTGACCATCTGCTCTTCCTTGCCCGTGGGATAAACACCTGCAATACGCACGTCCTGATCCAGCGTCCCCAAAAACATCTCCGATTGCTGCGAGAGTGTAAACAGTCTCCCGACTGTCATATCAAGACTCCAGCTGATCTTGCCGCACAGCAGCACAGCAAACACGGCAATGGCGATGACGACGGCGGTTGTAACCCCTGTGGTGATCCAGTATCTGCGTTTATTGACGTTGCAGGGCTTGTCTGTTTTCATCTGCCGCCTCCTTATGAAAGCTGTCTTCTTTTGATGTTCTTAACGGTCAGAAAAACGAACACAGAAGCGTAGCAAATATAATAGCCGACAGGACCGGGCCTGAAAATCCCTCTGATAAATTCGTCATACCGTTCGGATACAGCCAGCGCGGAAAGCACATCTTTGAGCACCGGAACCGTTGTCGATTTCGAAAATGATGCCAGCATCACGAGCAAAAACAGCAGCCCGAAGCTCGAGATTGCCGCCGTCACCTGGTTTTCCGCAAATGAGGCCGTAAAACTGCACACCGCGATCATGGCGCTGCCGAACAGGAAAAATCCAAGATACGATGCCAGCAGACCGCCGATGTTCGGCGAACCGTGGCTGATAATGATGATCGCGTACGCGCCCGTCGTCAGCAGCGTCAGCAAAAACACCAGCAGCGCCGCGATATACTTGCCCAGCACGACAGCCGTCACCGACAGCCGTGACGAGAGCAGCAGATGCTCGGTGCCCGCCTTGCGCTCCTC
>CAZNVX010000512.1:0-2229 GCA_964576225.1 uncultured Christensenellaceae bacterium | reverse complement strand
AAAAGCTGGTCCTTCCTGTTTATTTTTGCGATTTTAAGCATCTGGGCCGGACTGATCAACATCCTGCAAAAACGGTACCAGATTCCCAAAAAGATCGTATGGCAGGTATTCATTGTCTCCGTTCTCGCCATTTTTTGGGATTACCGGATCGGCTGGATCGGCTGGTCACTCGACTATGTCATTCCCATTGCCACAATTTCAGCCATGATTATCATGTATGTGACGGCAAAGATCCTGAAATTGAGTGTCAGTGACTACATTACCTACGCGCTGATCGACGGCGTATTCGGTATTATTCCGGTGTTGTTCCTGCTTCTTGATCTGGTCGATGTGCGTTTCCCGTCGATTATAAGCATCGGTTTCAGCATCATCTCGCTGTCGGGCATCTTCATTTTCCAGGGCAAAGAGATAAGGGAAGAAATCCAAAAGAGAATGCATATCTGATATCGCTTCGCTGAATACAGCCGGTAACAGTCAGTCAAATTCAAATCGTCGGCGAATTAAGGATACCAGGAAATATCGTTGTTGGAATGATGTTGTTATTATTCCGATATCGGTATATTCCAAATTGCTTCGGGAGAAACTCATTGTTGAGTGGACCTATCACAGCAATGCCATTGAGGGAAACACCTTAACATTATCCGAGACGAAAGTTGTTCTTGAAGGAATCACGATTGGCGGCAAAAGCATGGTGGAACATCTCGAAACCATAAACCATCGAGAAGCGATACATTTTATTGAAAAGCTTATTGCTGCCGGAGAGTCACTCACAGAATGGAATATCCGGAATTTGCATTCTTTAATTTTAAGGGGAATCGACAATGCCAATGCTGGCAAGTACCGCAGCGAGAATGCACTGATCAGCGGCGCTAAGCACACGCCGCTCAGGTTTTACGAAGCTGATAACTTAATGCAAAAACTCATGGCTGAATATCAATTTGCCTGGAAAGGCTTTCATCCCGTTGTCAGGGCGACGCTGCTGCATGGGGAGTTCGTAAAAATTCATCCATTCAGCGATGGCAATGGCAGGACTTCCAGGTTGCTTCTGAACTTCGAGCTGATGAAGAATGGATACCCCCCGATAATAATCAAGAACGAGGAACGTGCAGAATATCATGATGTGCTTGATCTGGCACATACCACGATGAATTACGCGCCATTTATCGAGCTGGTATGTAATCTCGAGCTGGAATCTGAAAGACTCTGGCTATCCGTGCTTGAGTAAAGTCCTGAATTATGAGT
The DNA here is from genome assembly GCA_964576225.1 of uncultured Christensenellaceae bacterium. Taxonomy (GTDB): domain Bacteria; phylum Bacillota; class Clostridia; order Christensenellales; family SZUA-584; genus SZUA-584. Next base: position 987 of record CAZNVX010000512.1, on the reverse strand, counting down.
TCACTTGAAATACCTTTTTTTGTGAACGGTGTGCCGGGGCACCGGGCTGCTGATGATCTGTCAGATTTTGTGTGGCAAAATTATAATCAGACCTGTTCGAGTGTGTGCGCCACAAGCACAGCGGCAGGTATCTCGAAATCGGGAGGTGCGTGATGTTGTTCATTTGTTATCCGAATTGCAGCACATGCCGAAAGGCAAGGACGTGGCTGGAGGCAAATCGTCTGACGTTTGAAGAAAGAGACATAAAGGAAATCAATCCGTCGGTCGAAGAGCTGAAGCGCTGGCATAGTCTGAGCGGGCTTTTGCTGAAGACATTTTTCAACACCAGCGGTCTTGTATACAGGAAACTGAAGCTGAAGGACCGGCTGCCGGACATGAGCGAGGATGAGCAGTTTGAGCTGCTCGCTTCAGACGGTATGCTCGTAAAAAGACCGCTTCTCATTAACGATGACATCGTGCTCGTGGGGTTCAACGAAGCAAAATGGCAAGATGCCTTGCTGAGATGAGCACATGACCGGCGTGTGCCGGATCCGCTTTTCGTCCTCTGCACCGATCTCCGTATCTGAAAACGCTTATAAACGCCTGTTCAGGAGGGGAGCATGTCACCCCAGCAAATCTTTCAGCTCAGAAACGGCGGTATCAATATCCGCCCGACTGATATCATGATTCGCCACCCAGCGCATTTCTCTCTCGTTATAGCCGCCAATCTTAATGCCGCGCTTCAGCATTTCTCCCTCAAGTGCTGACAGGATTTCTGCAGGGCGGTCAATGGTAAAGAAAACCATGTTGATGTCAAGGCAGTCCCATTTCACATTTATGCCAGAGATTTTTGAAAGCTTCTCTGCCATGTACTTTGCGTTTTCGTGATCTTCGGGAAGGCGCACCTGCATGTCGCGCAGCGCAATGAGTCCTGCAGCTGCCAAAATCCCGGTCTGGCGCATGCCGCCCCCAAGCATCTTTCGAAATTTCCTGGCACGTGAAACGACT
>CAZNVX010000511.1:0-2232 GCA_964576225.1 uncultured Christensenellaceae bacterium | reverse complement strand
ATGAATGGCAGTTCTTCATCAATGTGCTTCCTGACAACATTTTCATAGACCACCAACCCGGAGGTGATGTTCAAGTATAGATTCAGTATCGCATCCACGGCCAGAAAGCTTTGCGGGATCACCAATCTTTTGTTGGCTGAATCGTCTAGCGTGCGCTCAAACCATTGCGTAGAAGCGGTGACAGCCGCATTCACGGGCATAGAGAGCACAAAGCGGCACAGCGCACCCATGCGTTCGCTTCGCATGGGGTTTCTCTTATAAGCCATCGCCGAAGAGCCGATCTGATTCTTCTCAAATGGCTCCTCAATCTCTTTAAGGCTTTGAAGCAGACGCAGATCGTTGCTGAACTTGTAGGCGCTTTGAGCAATAAGCGACAACGCATTGAGCACCATGGTATCGAATTTTCTGGGATAGGTTTGTCCCGTGACGGCATATGAAGATGAGAACCCGACTTTTTTGCAGACCGCTTCATCCAAAGCAATGACTTTAGACGCATCTCCGTTAAACAACGACAAAAAACTGGCCGCGGTGCCTGTTGTCCCTTTCACACCGCGCAGGCGATAGTCCTTTTTCAGCGCGGTGAGCTGTTCAAGATCCATTATCAGATCCTGTATCCACAGCGTAGCGCGCTTGCCGACTGTTGTCAGTTGGGCGGGCTGGAAGTGCGTAAAGCCAAGCGTGGGCATGTCCTTATATTGCAACGCAAAACGAGAGAGATTGTCAATCACGCACACCAACTTGTTTTCGACCATCTCCATGGCCTGATACATCACGATCAAATCGGTATTGTCCCCGACAAAGCAGCTGGTCGCTCCCAGATGGATGATCGCGCGGGCTTTGGGGCACTGTTCTCCGTATGCGTGAACGTGTGCCATAACATCGTGGCGAACCAACCGCTCCTGCGCCTCGGCCACCTCATAGTTGATATCATCGGCATGCTGTTTGAGCTCCGCGATCTGCTCATCGCTGATCGGCAGCCCAAAGGCCTGCTCACATTCAGCCAGCGCGATCCACAGCCGTCTCCATGTGCGGAACTTGTGGTCATCTGAGAAAACCTGCGCCATTTGTTTTGAAGCGTATCGCGTGATCAATGGGTTTTCATAAACGTCCTTCATATCAGCCTGCCTTATTCCTTAATGTAAAAATTCTAATACAAACCGGGCAAAATTGCCATAGCAAATTTTTTGAACGAGCGTATCTGTGTATCCGCGTCGGAACATAGCGTCCGGAACTTTTTGAAAATCCGCGACGGATTGAAGGCCGGCCGGCGTATACTGTATGCCGCAAAAGTCAGAACCAAATCCAACGGAATCTTCACCGCCACAGTCAATTACATATTCGATATGATCAAGAACATCTCCGATGCCGGCATGCCTTCCCCTTAAAAATTCGCTATAGAAATTGATGCCGATGAACCCCTTGCGTTCAATCAATTCTTTAATCTGGTTGTGTTTTAAATTGCGCGGAGAGGGACAGATATCATAGACACATGAATGTGAAGCGCATGGGCTGCCATGATAGATTTCTAATGACTCCCAAAACCCCTGTTCATTGATGTGCGAGACATCCAGCGCCATATGCAGGCGGTTCATCTCACAGATGGCGGCCTTTCCCGCTGGTTTCAAGCCGCCGCTGGATGAGCAGCCGCTGGCAAATTCATTCTCTCCGTTCCAGGTCAGGCTCAGCATTCTGGCACCCATATCATAAACCAGCTGAACGCTTTGAGGACGGCAATCAATAGAGTCCCCGCTTTCTATCGAAAGCAGCGCGCTGATGCCCGGCTCTTCAACATGAGCAGATTTTAGACACGGATGAATATCACCGTTGTGTTTCTCGATCATATCATGAAAGAACCGGATCTGCTCCAGCCCGGCGGCCGTCTTATCCGGATGCTCAGCCGGTACCCAAACCGCAAAGGTTTGCAAGGCGACACCGCCCTGAAGCATACGCCCGATATCGGCATGATCATAAAGACGATTGTCCGCCTTACTCATGGTGCTGTATCCAAGATAATCTGAATGGGCATCCGCTATGCGAATCATTGCACTTTTCCTCCAGGGTTGATAAGCGGGCAAATGTTATACGAATGGTCAACGTCAAAGAAGAGCCGCGAAGCGGCTCTTCTGGTTGTTTACTTTGCAAAGTCTACCGACCTTGTTTCCCGTATTACATTGACCTTGATCTGGCCGGGATAATCCAGATCCTTTTCGATCTTCTTAACGATGTCTTTAG
>CAZNVX010000510.1:0-2248 GCA_964576225.1 uncultured Christensenellaceae bacterium | reverse complement strand
AACACTTATCGAACTACGTTCATCTTCAACCCGGATACTTGTTGATGCGGGATACCCACTTTTTCTCAACAACGAACCGATTGCAGATGATGTAGCTAAAAAACCTTATTCAGAACTGCTTAACATGGGGGTCATCCCAGATATAAAAGGATTGTATGCATGGGATAAGAAAAGCTTCGATGCGGTCATTATTTCTCATGCACACATTGATCACTACGGTCTGCTGAAATATATTCATCCTTTGATACCCGTGTATTTATCGCATGGATCTGAAACGCTTATTCATATTTCACAAAAATTTCAGATCTGCGAGAAATTTGACGTGGATATACGTCATTTCAGCATGTATAAGCCATTTCAAATCGGGGCTTTTCGGATCATACCTTTCTTGATGGATCACTCGGCATTCGACGCAGCGGCCTTTGAGATATCGAGCAATGAAAAAACAGTCATTTATACAGGTGACTTCCGAGGCCACGGCCGTAAATCTGTCTGCCTGAACAGGTTTATCGATAAAGCTAAGAAAGCCGCTGATGTACTTCTGGTTGAAGGAACCATGTTTGGGCGGCAGGATGAAAGAGCCTTGACTGAGCATGAGATAGAAGAACACCTTGTCAAACAAATCGAAGGCTTTAAAGGTCCTGTATTGTTTCAGTCGTCTAGTCAGAATATCGATCGCCTTGTTACTTTTTACAGGGCAGCTTTGAGACTAAAAAGAATTTTTGTTGTTGACGTGTACACTGCCAATGTCTTGTTTGAACTAAGACAACTTGGAAATAACCATCTTCCATACCCATCCGAAAAATACGCGAACATCAAAGTGTTCTATCCCTATCGGCTTACTAAAAAGATTTTCGATGAGGTCGGCGAGGAGTACGCTAAACGTTTTTCGCGTTTCCATATAAATAAAAATAAGTTGAAAGAAGAACAGAACAATATCATTATGATAAGTCGACCTTCAATGAGAAGAGATATTGAAATTGCCGATCTACGAGATGGGTTGTTTATTTTTTCTCTATGGAGTGGATATCGTAATAACGATTATCAAAAAGAATTTGAAAATTACCTAGCTAAAGCAGACTTCGTGACTGATGAGCTGCACACCAGCGGGCATGCCACTGTTTCAGATATTCGTAGAGTAATCACAGAGCTTGAACCGAAACAGATAATTCCCATCCATACAATGGAGCCAAATTCCTTTAATGACATTTCAGAAAAAGTTGTTCAAAAAGAAGACGGAAAAAGCTTCAAAATATAAGGTGGTTATATCAATACAAATAAAGATCGATAAACACTATATTAAATATTGATCATATAACTTTTTAGCGCTTAGATAACAAAACATCAGCATAGAGCGCCTTAGAAGGCAGAAAACTAATATCAAACCGATTAAAGGTTGTTTTGCGACCTAATGAGATTTTTTTAAACAGGTTAATAATTTTTGAGTAAGTATGAGTAAATACTTTGTTTTCTGTCCAGCAGGGTGACATCAAATCTTCGCCAACTTAGATTCAGGCAAAGCGGGAAAAGTTTAGAAAACCCTCAGCATCTTGGGAAATGTTTTTTCATGATGCTTTAATCTATTTAAAGGGCTATAAAAGCGCCTTATTTCCCAAGCATGCGCCCCATGATGACCAGTGCAAAACCTAATATGACCACACCGGCTGCCCGGTTGACCCACAGCAATATGGTGTCTGAAATGCGTGTGCGCAGCAGGCTGACCACGGCGCTGAGCCCCAGCCACCACAGCGCCGACCCGCTGAAGACGCCCAGCACCAGCAGAAATGCCCCCAACCGCAAGCTGCTGCCCACGGTTCCCAGCCCGCTGAAGATGGCCACAAAGGCGAAGATGGTCATCGGGTTGCTGAGTGTCAGGAAAAAGGTGGAGAGATAATCCCCAGCGGGTGAAGCTGCCGGCAGTTCCGCTGCTGTTTGTGCAGGTTTGCTGAACAGGATTTTAATTCCGAGGTATAACAAAAAGACGCCGCCAATCAATCCCATCCAGAACGATTGCGCCGAAAGGAAATCAGCCACCAGGGTCAGCCCGGCGGCTGCCAGTGTGCCGTACAGCGCGTCAGCCGAGGCTGCGCCCAGCCCGCTCACCAGGCCGGATTTGAAACCGTGTGTCAGGCTGCGCCGAATGCACAGCACACCGATCGGACCAACCGGTGCTGCAATTGAAAAGCCCAGTACCAGCCCTTTCAAAAACAATCCGGAAATATCAGCCGCGTCCAACTGGCGCCTCCTG
>CAZNVX010000509.1:0-2252 GCA_964576225.1 uncultured Christensenellaceae bacterium | reverse complement strand
CGTGCCAAACTACGTCAGGATTAACGGCCAGCCCCTTGATCTGTCGCTTGTGTTGTGACGGTGGCAAAATGCTCCGGCCATTGAGTACATGTGCAATCTCATTTAGACTTTTATTGCGCAGATACATTGCAAAAATGTCCTCGATAACGTGCCGGACATCCTCATCGACAATCAGCTTGTGCTTATCCAAAGGGCTGCGCAGATAACCATATGGAACCTGCGGCAGCACGTATTTTCCTTCCTTACGCTTAACTTTCAGGCTCGCCTTGGTGGAATTGGATACCTGTCTCAAATACTGCTCGTTGAAAAGATTGATCAACGGCGCTTCAATGCTGTTCATGCGCTGCGGGTCAAGATAGCTGTCGAAGCCCTCGTGCTTGGTGATAAACCTCACGTTATGCTTTGGCAGAAATATCTCCAGATAATAATCGCCGTCAATATGTTCTCGTCCAAAACGGGACAGGTCTTTGACCAGCACACAGTTGACTTTCAGGTTTTCAATATCGGCAATCATCCGGTTAAATTCGGGGCGGTCGAAATTGCCGCCCGTTCTGCCATCGTCCCGGTACACCTCGATATTGGTCAGCCCCTTTTTGACCGCTAGCTCTTTCAGTATCTTTATCTGGTTTCCAATGCTGTCATATGTGCCGCGCTTCTTTTCTTCATCGGATATCCGCGCGTAGATAGCCGTGTTTTTTTCATTTGGCGTATACCGTATCATTCCCGCCATATCACATAACCTCCGCGTAATATTCCGGCGCATAGCGCTCGATATATCGTGTTAACCGCTCATATTCATTTATATACTTAAACTCAATCCTGACCTGCTTGTCGGCGCTGATATAGATGTAGTTGATCAACTCGGTCGTGATCTCGCGGGTCAGCTCCTTCAAATAGCCGAATTTGAACAGCTTGTCCAGCCATGTGACCTCATTATGCCTGATATCATTATCGGCCTTTTGTTCCGTCTCAAGCGCTGCAATCTGCTCGTTCAGCGCCGCAATGCGCTCATCCAGGCTGTTTATCATGGCAACCAAATCTTCTTTTTTCAGCACGATGTCTTCCTCGCCCGCCACAAAGCCGAAGTACCGCATATGCGCATTGGTCTTCATAGTCAGCAGTTCGTCCTTCTGACGCTGCTTGTCCTTAATCAATCTGCCATAATCGAAGGATTGGGGCTGCTTATCCCTGTGCTGGTTAATTGCGTCTATTGCGCGTTTTACGTCCACCAGCGTCTGTAAGTGCGCATTGATGGTATGCCGCACCATGTCCACCAGCACATCTTCGGGGATGCTGTGTGATCGGCTGCATGCCTGTACGCCACGCTGGTTATATGCCCTGCATTTATAATAGGTGTACTTTTTGCCCTTCATATGGGTAAAATTGCGTATCATTGACGAACCGCAGTCAGCGCACCGGAGCATACCGGAAAACAGATACAACGTATCCCGGTTTTTGGACGTGCCCGTGCATCGCTCCTTGATCTGTTCCTGCACACGCGCAAAAATCTCTTTGGAGATAATCGGCTCATGGATGTCGTACACAATGATATGGTCTTGCTCGTCCAGCACGATTTCGCGCCTGTCCTTATAATTGCGCGTGGTACAGCGGCGCTGATCGAGCGCGCCCATGTACGTCATGTTGCACAGCATCTCGCGCACACCGTTGGGACGCCAGCCCTTTTTGCTGTATTCAAAGCAGCTATTTTTGTAAACCGTACCTGTTTTCAAATAATCCTGACGGGTGGCGATGCCCAGCTCGTTAAGCCTTTGCGCGATGCGGATAACGCCCATGCCTTTCAGGTACATGTCAAAGATCCTCCTCACGACGGTTGCCGCTTCGTTGTCTACAATAAGCTTATACTTATCATTTGGATCTTTTACATATCCGAACGGCGCTGGTGATATATTTTTGCCTTCGCGCCGCAGCATATCCTTGCTGTCGCGCACCTTTTTGGACGTTTCCATGCTGTTATGATCATGGATCAGGTTCTTGATGCGCACCATGAGGCTCATGGTCGCTTCTGCGTCCTTGTCGCTGTCCACATCGTCAATGATGGAGATAATGCGGCAACCGTACGACGGCAGCGTTTCTTCAAGCAGTTTGCCTGCTTCAATATAGTTGCGCCCAAACCGTGATAAGTCTTTAAGAATGATGCAGTTGATATGGCCGTTTTGTATTTCCTTCATCATCCTTTGAAAGCCCGGACGGTTGAAATTGGTACCCGTCCAGTCATCATCTATGAATTCTTC
>CAZNVX010000508.1:0-2253 GCA_964576225.1 uncultured Christensenellaceae bacterium | reverse complement strand
AGCATCGGCACATTTGATATAGTATAAAAAAATATCGTTCCGGCAAAGAGCATGGCCTTTTGTATCAGCCGCCCAAGCGACGCGGGAAGGGTGAAAGCCCGCGACGGCATAAAGGACATGGGCGCTTTGATTGAAACCGGAGAGCGCAAGGTGGGCATACAGGCGTATGCCAACCAGGGTGGAACCGCGGAAAGCCGTCGCTTTTCGTCCCTGAGGGATGAAAGCGGCTTTTTATTTTTGAGAAACTGACGGAGGGACTATGAAAAAGGATAAGCAGACGATGGAGCGCATCGTGGCGCTATGCAAAAACCGGGGCTACGTATTCCCCGGTTCGGACATATACGGCGGCCTGGCCAACACGTGGGATTACGGCCCGCTGGGCGTGGAATTTAAAAACAACGTCAAGCAGGCGTGGTGGAAAAAGTTCATCAAAGAGTGCCCGTATAACGTGGGGCTTGACTCGGCCATACTGATGAACCCGCAGACCTGGGTGGCATCCGGCCATGTGGGCGGCTTTTCCGACCCGCTGATGGACTGCAAAGAGTGCAAGGCCCGTTTTCGCGCTGATCAGATGATCGAGGAATACGCCGCCAAAAAGGGACTAGATATCAGCACCGCCGGCATGCAGTCCGCCGACATGGAAGCGTTCATCGCCGACAAGCAGATCAATTGTCCGGTGTGCGGCAAGCGCAATTTCACGGGCATCCGCAAGTTTAACCTGATGTTCAAAACGTTTCAGGGCGTCACGGAGGATTCCTCCAGCGAGATATTCCTGCGCCCTGAAACAGCGCAGGGTATATTCGTCAACTTCAAAAACGTGCAGCGCACCACTCGCAAACGTCTGCCGTTCGGCATCGGGCAGATCGGCAAGTCGTTCCGCAACGAGATCACACCGGGCAACTTCACATTCCGCACGCGCGAGTTCGAGCAGATGGAGCTGGAGTTCTTCTGCGCGCCCGCCGAGGAGATGCAGTGGTTCAACTACTGGAAGGATTTTTGCTACAACTGGCTGTTGTCGCTGGGCATGACAAAAGATCACATCAAGCTGCGCGATCACGACCCGGAGGAGCTCTCCCATTATTCCAATGCGACCACGGACATCGAGTTTTTATTCCCGTTCGGCTGGGGCGAGCTGTGGGGCATCGCCGACCGCACGGACTTCGACTTAAAGCAGCATCAGAACACCTCCGGCCAGAATCTGGAGTACGTCGATCCGGTCACGAACGAAAAGTTCCTGCCCTATTGTATTGAGCCGTCGCTGGGTGCCGACCGCGTGGCACTCGCGTTCCTGTGTGACGCGTACGACGAAGAAAAGCTGGATAACGAAACACGTGTGGTGCTGCGCCTCTCACCGGTGCTTGCGCCGTTCAAGGCCGCCGTGCTGCCGCTGCAAAAGCAGCTGAACGCCAAGGCGCAGGATGTATACGACATGCTGCTTTTGGATCACATGGTGGATTTCGACGTAACGGGCAGCATCGGCAAACGTTACCGCCGTCAGGACGAGATCGGCACACCATGCTGCATCACCGTGGACTTCGACACGCTGGAGAGCGGCACCGTCACCGTGCGCGACCGCGACACCATGCAGCAGACGCGCATGGAAATCGGGCAGCTTTCCGCCTATATTGCAGATTTGGTGAGGTTCTGACATAAGGGGCGCTGCCTCTCTCTTTTCTCAACAAGTGGATGCCGAGGTGTTATTGTGATGCTGATTGAAAAATACGGGCTGGATAAATCCGCGCTCTCCGCAGAAACCGTCCTATTGACCGGCGGGGGCGGCGGGATAGGATACGAAGCGGCACGCGCACTGGCTTGGCTGGGAGCAAACGTGATCATCGCCGAATTGGATGCCGAAAAAGGCAAGGCTGCCGAACAAGCCATCAACCGGGAGCTGGGTCGAAGCTGCGCTGAGTTTTACGGCACTGATCTTTCCGACGAGGCGCAGATAGACACGCTGCTGCGGCACGCCACGCAGAAGTACGGCTCTGTCGACGTTGTGTTCAACAACGCCACCATAACACCGCTCGGCGCTGTCGGAGATGTTCCCGCTGTGCTGTGGGATAAAAGCTACGCGGTCAACCTGCGCGCGCCGCTGTTGCTGACGCAGAAGCTGCTCCCCCTCATGAAGCAACGGGGCCGTGGAACGATCATATTCGTGTCGTCATCGGGGGCGGCGCCGTTTATGGGAGCATACGAGGTGTTTAAAACGGCGCAGGTCGAGCTGTGCAACACGCTTGCCGCGGAGCTTGACGG
>CAZNVX010000507.1:0-2254 GCA_964576225.1 uncultured Christensenellaceae bacterium | reverse complement strand
CCATTTCATCCCTTCTGATGCAGGCAATATTCGCAGAGCTTGATTCTTCACCAGCGATCAGGCATATCTACAATACACTTCAATCAACTTATTTAAAGCTATTCTTACGAGCGCTTCATATCTAACACTGCCATCATACGCCTCACCACTTTTTTTAGAATAAATCTGGCATGTTTTCCTAAAGTGGATACGCAGTACTTACTAACAACTGCTTCATATCCCTGAGTTTGATACAGCTCCCAGAATTCTTCAGTATCAATTTTGCTATTAGGAGGCCTAAGCGAAATCCTGTACAATATTTTCTCGAGTGGAACGAAAAACGTACTTATGTTATCCATTTTCGAGAAGTACTGTTTCCCCCGCTCGCTATTAATAAAGACAAGCGATGTCCCTCGCAAATCCTTCTGCTGGGTGATATACTCGACCCCCCAAAAATCAGCAATAGTCATATCGGAATACCTGTGCTGTGACCTATATTTGCAGTTTAAGCAGGATGGGCGAAGCGATGCGTTAGAATGGAATAATTGGCTATATGTTTGCATGAAAAACCTATATGTATTCCGTTGATTGCAATCATATTTGGTGCCTTCGATAGCACTAGGATTCCAAGTATACCGCTTAGTTCGAAATGTATAAGAAGTTGCTTTTTTCCCAGATCGAGCTTCGATACCACGTATATGATCTTTCAGCATTTGATTACTCGGTGTACCGTGACATAGAAAATCTACGACAACCAGCCGCTCATAGCTGGTACCAAAATAGGATTGAACCGCGGCTGTCTGGCAAGGAGTTCCTGTGAAAAGTACATATTTTCCACTTTCCAGCAGTTCTTTCATCTCCCGATAAATAAAATGCATACTGCTTTGCACATACTTTGAACCTCGCATAGTGTCACGTTCTGCCGGGGATTTGCCCACCACGTGAAACACATCGAACTGGCTATCCATTACAGCACCAATGACAACACCGTCACGATGCAAAAACCAATCTGAAAATGCAGTGAAAGCGCCGCCGGACGTGCTGTTTCTTAGTACATCTAGACTATTATGTTGTAAACCGTATGCAGAGAGTACATTGCAGTCCATCAACTTTTCCCGCCGAAAGTCACAGACATTTACACAAAGACCGCAATGGACACATTTTTGCATATCTACATCGGGATAAACAAAGCCACATTCGTCGATCTTCTCTGATATCGCATTCTTCGGGCAAATGTTCATACAAGCCATACATCCGCTGCATACATCTTTATCTGTAAATAGACGTAACATTTCTCGAATCACCCCATCCTAGTTTGCTGTTGATATCGGTTTTATACCTATGCCAGTCTGCAAGAAGTAATCCCTGCGTTATCATACTACATGTAATAAACGTAGGTTCAATAATATAAAATGAAAACATTGCGATGAAAAGCGAGACAATGACTGAACTAGCAAATTCGGCCGAATATGGATAATCTGATTTACTCATGCGAGCAAACACGGCGACTAGTTTGACATAGTATAGGCCGTAAAGGGTTACCGCAAATAAGCCATACTCATAAAATATTTCCAAGAAATCATTGTGTGCATTACCAATCGCATATGCTAGAGTATTATCACCATGGCCAATCAGAATTTGCACTATGCTTGATTCCTTGATTGCAAACCAAACGTAGTGCCACCGGACATCACGGCCAGAACCACCATCTGTAGATAAATTCATGAGCCGCTCAATAATTCGCAGGTTGAATTTTTCGCTGAAATAAGAAACGATGAGAAATAGTACTGCGCCCAGTATTAAGACTCTGATTATAATTATTAAGAACCCCAAGGCATTCTTGTTCTTCTGTGCTTTAACAAGATAATAAATAGCAATCATTGCAATAAGAGCAATCATGCCAGCACGCTTTCCGCTAATAATAATGGTAATGGCACAAGTAATGATTGGGAATATTTGAAAGCGTGATTTCGTCAGTGTCAACATTAGTGGTAGCAGGAGGAGCGCATAGTAGGAATTCGCAACAGCACCTTTTGCTCCACCACCAAGATGGTACTGTATCATAGAGAACACAAAAAGAGTTGAAATCACATAATAAGTAATTTTTAGTAATCCCAGTCGCGTCAACGCTCCATTCGATAATCCGATATAGTAGTACAGTATCAGCACCATGACAGCATACGAGATCATCATTAAACTAAATAGTGATTTAACAGAAAGCGTAGACAAATAAGACAGTGAATAAAACAGTGCCAGTGCAGTATACCAGGAAAGC
>CAZNVX010000506.1:0-2264 GCA_964576225.1 uncultured Christensenellaceae bacterium | reverse complement strand
CGGCGCTGATGCCAACGTCTGCTCATCATCCTTTTCCGTTAAGGCCGACGCTTCGGGCATCGGCGGCATTTCTTCAGGTGCCTGCAAACCGGGCATATCCTTCAAGCTGCGGGCGATGTCCCTGTCGATGCGATCGAGCGCCTCGGTGTTGATGCCGCCGCCAAAAGGCGTGTCTTCCTGTCCGAAATAGCTGCGGTATGTCTTTTCAAAATGAGCCGCCTGCGTGTTGATCATGTTGGCAAAGCTGGTGGCAAACCCCTGGGCACATGCTTTTAACTCCTCGAGCTTAATCTTTGCGTCAGCGAGCTCCCTGGTGGTCTGCTCAGACCGGTTCCGCGCCGTGCTCTCGGCACTGCTGATAATCAGCTCAGCCTTTCTTGATGCGTCGCCAATAACGCGCTCCGCGGATTTCTGTGCGGAAACAAGCGTGTTCATGATCGTCTCTTCGGAGTCCTTAACCTTTCTGGCATGTTCCCTCAAAACGGTCAGCTCGTTCTTCATCAGCGCGTTTTCATTCTGCAGCTCTTTAAATTCGTCAATGATCTGATCCAAAAACTTATCGACTTCGTCTTCATCGTATCCTTTAAAGGATCGCTTGAACGTTTTTTCCAGTATATCCTTAACCGTTAAAGGCACGCTTTTTTCCCCTTTCCCTCATTTTCCACAGACTTTAGAGATTAATATTCCCTTCAAATAAAAGGGCTATGCGCAAACACCATTACCAAAGCCAGGTGTCAGCCGCTTGGCCTTTATTATTCGAATCTGCGAAAACCGTCGCGGGTGCTCCGCTCATCCACGTTCTGAGCAATATCGACATTGGACGGTGCCACCACAAATATGCTTCTGGCTACTTTTTTTATATCGCCGCCCAGTGAGTAAACCGCGCCACCGACGAAATCGAGAATCCTCTGACCCAGCTCCACATCCATCTCGTCAAGGTTCATGATGACCGGCTTTCTGGCTTTTAAGTTGTCAATAATGCATTCCGCTTCTTCGTAGCTGCTCGGCTGGAACACCAGCATACGCATTTTGCCGGCAGAGCTCGGAAGGCCGACCACCTTGTTCTGTTTGCGGCGCGGAAGCCTTTGCTCCTCGGGCTCCTCAATCTCTTCCTCGTAAAAATCCTCTTCCTCGTCCATGATCTCTTCACCTTCGAATTCTTCTTCCTCAAGCCCGACCGCGTCTAATATGCGGTTAAAGAAACCTCTCGCCATGATATTGTAACCCCCTGCAATTTTTAATTTGACCTCGCCCCAAATACGGCCGTGCCAATCCTGACCACATTTGAGCCTTCTTCTATGGCGGCTTCAAAATCGTCCGACATGCCCATTGACAGGAACTCAAACCCGGCGCCGGGGAATACATTTTTGAACCGTTCGTAGAGCATGCGCATTTTTTCAAAATACGGTCTGTTATCATCCGCATCGCAGACCGCCGGCGGAATCGCCATCAGTCCCTTGATGTGGATGCTCCTCATATCAGACAACTGCTCCAAAAACCGTTCGAGATCTTCCTCATAAACGCCTGATTTTGTCGGTTCTTTCGCGATGTTGAGCTGCACAAGCGCATTGAGCTCCGTGCCATTTTTTTCGCACTGTAAATTCAACTCATGCGCCAATGTGACCCTGTCCAGTGAATGCAGCAGATACACGCCGTCCAGTATATACTTAACCTTGTTGCGCTGAAGCGGCCCGATGATATGCCAGGCAATATCGTCTCCCAAAACCTCACGTTTCTTCAGATACTCCTGAACCCTGTTTTCGCCAAAATCCCGTATGCCGGCCTGTCTGGCCTGTGCCACGGCTTGTGCGTCCACCGTTTTGCTGACCGCTACGATTTTAATATCGCTGCATCTTCTGCCTGTTTTTTTTGCGCTGGCATCCACCCTCTCTTCGATTATTTTGATGTTCTGTGCAATGCTGGTCATCTATCCCCCACCTTTTATTAAGGTGTTAACCGACTATTTTTTGATAAGCTGACCCACCTCAAGACCCGGCTGCCCCTGATAGGTCCGCACAAACACATAATCCCCGCTTTGCGCCACGATGACCACCGGCACGATCTCGCCCTGCGCCGTTTCCACATAATCCGTTTCCTCGGCGGTTCTGACGCAGCCTGCCGGTATACGCAGCCCCTCCTGTTTAGTGTACAGCCGGGCCGAAACGCGCCGTTCGCCGAGCAGCGGGCCAATATTATCCTGTATCAGTATAGTATACACATAACCGTCATTATTTTCAAGCACTGTTGTGTCAAAAACCACGCCG
>CAZNVX010000505.1:0-2279 GCA_964576225.1 uncultured Christensenellaceae bacterium | reverse complement strand
TATTGTGGCTGATTAATCTGTGTGATTTAAAAATCAGGCCGCCCTTTCCGATAAATGGCCAGTGAGACCGCGTTGACATCCCTGCCTTGTCGTGATACTATTTCCATCAGGTTGGTTAGCAATACTAACCTTATAAATGCTATCATACTTTATTATTTGCAAGACCTGAGAAAAGGAGGCTTTGAATGGATCTGGAAACAGTCTTTAAGCTGTTTGATCGGGCAGAAAAATCCTCGTTCAACAAAATTGAAATACAGATGGACGACGTTAAGCTGAGCCTTGAGCGCAGTTCGGGCCTGCAGGCTGTGGCATGTGCGCCGATAGCGGCGTCCGAGATCGCCCCGGCGGATGCCAGTCAACCGGATGAAGCTGAGGTCATTCGCGCGCCCATTTCCGGTGTATTTTATGTGGCGAAAGAGCCGGGCTCCGAACCGTTTGTTTTGCCTGGGAACGAGGTGGCCAAGGGCGATACCGTCTGTATTATTGAGGCCATGAAAACGATGAATGAGATTTGTGCGCCGCGCTCCGGTGTTATCATCAGTGTGCTTGCGCAGGACGGGCAGACAGTGTCGGCGAACGATCCCCTGTTTCGTATGACCGGAGGCAAATAGATGAACACCGTGCTGGTTGCCAACAGAGGCGAAATTGCAGTGCGCATTATTCGCACGTGCAAAAAACTCGGTTTAAAAACGGTAGCGGTTTTTTCTGAAAACGATGAAGGCGGTATGCCGGTCAGGCTGGCGGATGCGCGTGTGTGCATCGGTCCCCGTCCTGCAGATAAAAGCTATCTGAATATCGACAGCATTCTTGCTGCGGCGAGGGCTTACCGTGTGGATATGATTCATCCCGGGGTTGGCTTTTTATCCGAGAACGAGGCTTTTGCGAACGCATGCGCCGAATCGGGAATCCGCTTTGTGGGGCCTGATCCGGAAACGATGCGGTTGCTTGGCGACAAGCAGATGGCGCGGCAGACAATGATTCAAAACGGCTTTCCTGTTGTACCGGGATCGAACGGTACGGTCGGCAGTGTAAAGGAAGCTGTCACCATCGCCCGGGAAATCGGATTTCCGCTCATGATCAAAGCGGCCAAAGGCGGGGGCGGAAAGGGCATACGTGTGGTGCAGGACAGCGAGGCACTGGAGAGAGAGTTTTCGCTGGTCTGCCGCGAAGCCAAGCTGGCATTCGGAGACGGAAGCGTCTATCTGGAAGCCTATTTGCCTGAAGCGCGTCACATTGAAGTGCAGATACTGGCGGACGAGCATGGCCATGTGCTGCATCTGGGAACGCGTGAATGCAGCCTGCAAAGAAAGAATCAGAAGCTGCTGGAGGAAGCGCCTGCCGCTAATGTGGACCCGGAAGTGCTGGCGGCGATACAACAGACCGCTGTGGACATCGCGCGGTGTGTGGGTTATAAGAATGCCGGTACAGTAGAGTTCCTGCTTGCGCGGGACGGCCGCTTCTTTTTCATGGAAATGAACGCGCGCATACAGGTTGAGCATCCGGTTACAGAAAGCCTCTACGGAATTGATCTTGTCAAGGCACAGCTGCAGGTGGCCATGTCGCATCACATCAGCGTGCAGCAGGATCAGCTGATTCCGCGCGGTCATGCCATAGAATGCCGCATCAACGCAGAAGACCCCATGGAAAGCTTCCGTCCGTCTCCCGGTAAAATCACCGGCATGACGCTGCCAGGCGGCAACGGCGTGCGCATTGATACCGGTTTTGCGATGGGCGACGAGATTTCGCCCTATTACGATTCGATGATTCTCAAGCTGATATGTTCGGGTGACGACCGGAATGAGGCGATACGTCTGAGCATTGGCGCGCTTGAAGAGCTCCGCATCGACGGCATCCATCATAATACCGAGTTTGCGCAGGCCATGCTTTCGGATGTGGATTTTCAATCCGGCAATGTTCATACCAAATGGATTGAGCAGGTTTTCCTGCCTCGATATATGAGAGGACGGCCATGAATTTATTTAACGAAAAAGTCGTCACAGCGGCGATTGAAGAAAAAAATACGCCGGGTGAATCGCTTGAAATGCTTCGCTGCGGCGGCTGCGGACGGGATATGATTGCGGATATTGTGCATGCCGGCGATTCGGTCTGCCCTTATTGCGGCTCGCTGTTTCGTCAGCCGGCATACCGCCGTATTGAAACGATTGTGGACAGCGGCAGCTTTATTGAGATTGAACGGGAGGCCGAGAGTATTTAGGATGTTTGTTTTGTAGGTTATTATTGTAATTTCTTGTGTTTTTATATTTTTTCGAATTTTCATT
>CAZNVX010000504.1:0-2283 GCA_964576225.1 uncultured Christensenellaceae bacterium | reverse complement strand
ACTGTCATCTTCAATTATCTCCATATAGTCCGTCGTGAACCTATCAAGATCAAATTTTCCCTTGATCTCCTTCATCAATCCTTTTTGTGACCCGACGCCTGAAATCTGTGTCACTTGTATGGGGATGTCAGTTTCTCTATTCACAGGAAGCATATTGATCCCCATCCCTAAACCGATAACACCCATTCTATACGTTTTACTCATACCGTGCTCCTCTCTTCTTTCTATCCATTCGCTTGAGACTTATTACTGGCGTATTATTGTCTGTCTAAGAAAATACCAGCTAATATCATAATATCAGTATATCCTTAATCCAACTCATATCAATATATAATTGAAATGAATGCCTGTATATCTGCCGAACAGCTTAATAAACCCCATCACCGTGTATTCAGTTCCATCGCGCGTGCGTGATTGCATTGTCAGCATGTCATACAAAAAAGCCGCTTATCGGCAAGCGGCTCACAGCGAAATATGTCCCCGTTTCTAAGGATTCCAATTAAGTGTTGGTGAATTATCCTGTCTTCATCTTTCAGGAGCGCGGGAGCTGTCTCGAATCAGCTCTATCTCCACGCCGTTTGGATCCTTGATCAGCATTATGACCTGTCCGTTCAGCTTTTCTATCGAAGTCGGTTCAAGATTAATCCCATAGCCTGATTCCCTGCAACGCCTGTAAGCCTCCTCGATATCGTCAACGCGAAGCGCCATGTGGCGGTACAGGCCTGTGTCCGTGTTTCCGGCGCGAATCGACTTTTGATCATTCTTGTATTCTATCAGCTCAAGCCGCACGTCAGCCAGCTGATAAAGATGGAGCACATGGTCACCCATGTCGATTGTGTTGATACGGCTCAAACCAAGCACGTTTTCATAGAACTCAAAGCTCTCCTGCACCTTTCGGCAATTGATGGTGATATGGTCAACAGCGGATATTTTCATGTGATTCTCCTTTAGCATGATGTGTAACCCTACTTTGAAAGGGCCATAACAGAATTGCTGCTGTTATGGCCCTTGAGTTTGTGTTGTCCGTTTACGGTTTAAACCCTCTGTTCATACTTGATCTTATGTTCAGATCAGACAGCAACGAACTCGATGTCCCAAATATTGCACAGCTGTTCGAGACGATCCATGTAGTCGCCGTTCCACATCACCTGGTGATGCGTGCCGCCGAACTCAAGCCAGCCGTCCATCGCAGCTTTAACGCCGCTGTCCGGCTTGAAGAATGTATGGTTCATCGGTATGCCGGGGATGACTTTTGTGTCAAGCACCTCGCCCCGCATCGCGACCAGGCGGTATTTGTCACCGCAGATCGGTACCAGAGAAGCGACAGTGGTCGTCCCCAGCTCAGCCGCAAATATGGGCGTCGGCGGGTTGTCTTTGTTACCGATATCCAAAGGACGGTCAATCAAAACCACCGGGCGATCCTTACGGGCAATCTTCCAGTTCCCTTCGCCCATGTGTGCAAACATGCAGGCATCACGGCCGAAATCAAGAGAATACATCTCAGTGAAATGCGGATCGCCGATCAGCAGATGCCCCGCGGCCATGAGCGCCATGATATGCACGTCGCCCTCGGCAGAATATGCATAGCCTTTGGCCATCATGTTGCACGCGCCCAATATCGGCAGCTGATCCAAACGGCCATCCTCCTCATACACCATGAAGTTGGCGGAAAAACCGTCGTAGTTCTTCTTCTGCATAAATTTTTCAAAAGCCAGCTGCAGTTTTGCCGCATACCGGTGGTTTTTCTCAGGTACGTTCCTGACCTCAAAGTTGTTTTTGTCTTCGGCAATCTGCTTGTCGATCTCGTCTTCGGAGACGTCATCCATCAGCGCCACGATCTGACCCACGCCCTCGTGCAGCACCTCAATGCCAAACTTCTGAAAGTATGCCACTTCATCGCCCAGAATATCACCCATATTCTGCATCTTTTGCATCAGCGCCAGACGGCATTGTTTGAGCCGACGGGCCGTGTTGGCGGCCAGCGCCCAGTCTTCCACGAAGCTTTTAAAACGTTCGCTCTTCCAGTCTTCGGTGATGATGGCCGGTTTGTAGCCAAGGCGCATCAGCATGTTGGATGTGTCCTGAATGCCATGGATACCCTGGTTGGTTGTCAGCAGGCTCCAGTTCCAGTCGTCCGTGACATCGGGCAGCGGTTGAATATTGGCGAGCATAACAGGCAGGTTGTTCTGTTTAAACGCTTGAACGATTCGCATGCCGGGTGAATACAGCGTGTTGATGATCATGATGCCGTCAAGGCCCTCATCATTGAAGTGTTTGACAATG
>CAZNVX010000503.1:0-2287 GCA_964576225.1 uncultured Christensenellaceae bacterium | reverse complement strand
CAGTAAATGTAAAACCTTTTTCATACCGCCTCATTCCCGCCTTCCTGCTTTTTGAGAATACTGGCCAGAACTTCAATCTTTTCCGTGCATTCGGCCTCAAACTCGCTGGTCAGCCAGCCCTGCGACATGGTATATATCCGGTCGCACAGCGTTAAGAGCTCATCTATATCGCTGGAAAATATGATAATCGTTTTTCCTTCTGAAGACATCTGCCGAAGCAGCCGGTAGATGTCCGCGCGCGCACCCACATCAACGCCCTCGGTGGGCTCAACGCAAAGCAGCACATCCACATTGGTCTGCATCCATTTGGCCAGCAGCACCTTCTGCTGATTGCCGCCCGACAGGTATTCAACCAGCTGACTGGTGGACGCAATCTTGATGCTTAGGTCGCGCACGCTTTTCAGCGTCATCCTGTTGACCCAGCCCTGCCCCACAAAAGGTCTCTTTCTTTTGTTGACCATGGCCAGCATCATGTTCTCAGCCACGCTCCTGCAGGGCACCAGCCCCTGCACCTTGCGCTCCGTCGGCACATATCCGATGTCGTTTCGAATGGCTTTCAAGGGATATGAGAAATTAGCGCTTTTGCCTTTATACTTGATACTGCCGCTCTGCGGCCGCGAAAGCCCGAACATCAGGTCCGCCACCTGCTGTTTCCCTGAGCCTTCCAGCCCTGCAAAACCGATGACCTCTCCCTTGTAGATGTTAAACGTGATGTTTTTAACGTCCTTACTGTAAACGCTCTCAAACTGAAAGACGGGCACTTCTTCGTCTCGCTGTGTTGCCATTTTGTGTGCGGATCGGCAATAGAGCTTTTTGTTGCCCGTCATGGCGTAGATCAATTCATCCCTGTTGGTATCCGCCGTGTTCTGGGTGCACACATGAGCGCCGTTGCGCAGCACCGTGACGCGGTCGCCAATCGCAAAGATCTCTTCCAAATGATGAGAGATATAGATGATGCCCTTACCTTCATCACGCAGTTTTCTTAACAGGTCATAGAGTATGGTGCGTTCATAGTTGTCAAGAGGCGCGGAGGCTTCATCGATCAGGAATATTTTTCCGTCAGAAGCCGTCGCTTTGCAGATCGCGATGATCTCCTGCTCACTGACTTTGAGCTGGCTGACAGGGACATCAAGATCAATGCAGATACCGAATATCCGCAGGTATTCCTCGGTTTTATGGCGCATGGCCTTTATGTCAATGGAGCCGTTTCTCTTCAGTATATAGTTTCCGAGAAAAACATTCTCCACGGCATTGAGCGTGGGCACAAGATCCCTGTGCTGCTGTACCGCAAAAATGCCGGACTCCCGTGATTTTTGAGCCGTTGTCATCAAAACAGGCTTCCCGTCAACGATCACTTCTCCGGTATAATCCTTATACAGACCGCACAGCACCTTGATCAGTGTGCTCTTCCCGGCTCCGTTTTCACCCACCAGGCAATGAATCTCGCCCGCTTTGAGCGCAATATCCACATCGAACAGTACCTGAACACCGAAAAAGGATTTGGATATCTTTTTCATGTCCAGCAGCGTTTTGTTTTTCTCCATAGGGTTTCCCGCCCTTCCCTGTATTTTTCAATCCGCACCGTATCGGTCAGATATGCTCAGGAGCATTGCACGAACCACAGCGGCCATGCAATGCTCCCAATCAAAATTGCCTGTTACCGAATGGTGGAAGGAGTGGTCTCGTAATACGGCACGTCCGCATAACGCTCACGATCCTGCCAAAGGGGAACGGCATAATATTTTTTGACAGCATCAGGCATGGCATCAAATACATCATAATAACCTATGGATGCCGGCACAAACTCCACGCCGAGCTTCCTGCACTGCTCCACCACATCTTTCATGGCGGCCTTTTGCTCGTCAGTGGCGGCACGCCAGAAGCGGTTCGGCAGCATAATACGCTCAGGGATGTCTTCCCCGTTCAGCCAGCGTATCGCATACTCGAACGTCACGAAACCATAATAGGGCGAATTCTCAGCCGTGGCATAAGCTTCTCCGGCGAGTATCTTTTCGAGCATGACGACGGGGCTGTCCGCGCCCACATATCCGGCTCCAATATCCGTACGCCCCGCGGCAGTGGCCGCTTCCATAAAGGCCAGGCAGCTTTCATCGCAGTTACCCACCACCACATCGATAGTGCCTGCAGGGTAGGTTGTCAGTATATCCTGAGATACATTGTAGCTGATGCTGTTATCCCATTCGCCCGCGCGCATCACCACCACATTGATATCCGGATAATCCGCAAGGACCAGATTCATGCCCTGAGAACGCTCGATGGATGCGTT
>CAZNVX010000502.1:0-2290 GCA_964576225.1 uncultured Christensenellaceae bacterium | reverse complement strand
GCCGATCGTTGAAACAGGCTGGAACTCGATCCTTCAGGAAGCAAAGGATGCCGGCATTTCCGTCATTGTGACCGACCGTGACATCATTACTGAGGAAGAAGGCTTGTATGAGGCATATATCGGCTCCGATTTTCACAAGGAAGGTGAGAAAGCCGTCAAATGGCTCGAGGATTTGCTGGAAAAGCAGGGGAGGACGCAAGACCCTATCCGAATTGTCCATATTCAGGGTACCATCGGTTCCTCTGCACAGATCGGCCGGAGCGAAGCACTTGAGCGGGCCGTCGCCCGTCATTCCAACTGGGTAATGGCCGCCAAGGAATGCGGCGATTTCACGAGAGCCAAGGCGTACGAGGTCATGGGTGAGATTCTAAAGCGGACCAAACAAATAGATGTTGTTTACTGCGAGAATGACGGCGAGGCGCTCGGCGCCATTGACGCGATGGAAGAGGCGGGGCTCATATGCGACGCCAACAGCGGCGTGATCGTTATTTCATTTGATGCCACAAGGCTCGGCCTCCAGTATTGCCTGGAGGGGAAAATCGCCCTGAATGTGGAATGCAACCCGCTTCAGGGCCCTTATGTGGACGAGATTATCAAGCGGCTTCAGCGCGGCGAGTCAATTGAGCGAAAAAAATACATTAAAGAGACCCAGTTCGACTGTTTTACCATCACAAAGGAAATGATTGAACGCAGGCAATACTAGGCCAATACTTCTGAAAAGCCAGCTTTGCAGATCCGGGCTCTGTTTTCATACGGGGCTGTTCTTTTGCCAAATCAAGAACATTGCGGATGGTGATATAGTGTTTTATCAAGAGGACATACCGTTGAAGTGAGGGATGTTTTTTTACTGTCAGAAGCAGAAAAAAATACGGCTGCCGGGCTTGCGCTGAAGTAAGAAAATTTCATGTGGTTCGCTATCTAATCAGGATGGTTTGAATTCTTCCGTGGTTGTTTTGAATATATTGTATTTCAATTTCTTGGATGTTATAAACACATGCAAAGGATGTGTACCTTCAACACAAAAACCAAGAAAGGAAATTGAAGTATGAAAAAACTCATTGTTGTTCTCATTGCCGTTGTCATGGCGTTCGGGCTGGTTGCATGTGCTGCGGAAACGCCGGTGGTGGAAGAATCGAAAGCCCCTGAAACACAAAAAGCTGTCGAGCCCGCTGAGCCTGCAGCGCCCGAAACCGAGGCGGCGGATGAGGGCGGCGGACTGATCACCGTTGGGTTTGCGCAATGCAAAGCGGATGAATCCGACTGGCGCAAGGCAAACACCAAGTCTGTACAGGAAGCCTTCAGTGAGGCAAACGGATTCAAGCTGATTCTGGCGGATTCCAACAACGATGCCGCAAAGCAGGTTGCCGACGTTCAGGGCTTCATCGATCAGGAGGTTGACTACATCGTTATCGCGGCGGTTAACGTGGATGGCTGGGATACCGTTCTTGCAAACGCCAAAGCCGCCGGCATACCCGTGATTTTGATGGACCGCACCATCAACGCCAGCGAAGACCTTTACGTCTGCTGGATCGGCGGCGGCTTCTATGATGAAGGCGTCAAAGCCACCGAATGGATCGCCAAGAGATTTCCGGACAGCAGCAAGGAGGTTGGTATTGTCAACCTGCAGGGTCAGCTGGCCGCGTCGGCCCAGGTGGGCCGCAGCAAGGCGCTCGATGATGCCCTTGCCGCAAACAGCAACTGGAATCTGGTTGCCCGTCAGACGGGTGAGTGGAGCACCGACACAGCAAAAGAAATCATGGCTTCCTGGATACAGCAGTATGGCGACAAGATCGATGTGGTGTATGCCGAAAACGACAACATGGCCGACGGTGCCATTCAGGCTCTCGAAGAGGCCGGCATCAAGGCTGGCGGAGACGATGGGGTGGCCATCATTTCTTTCGACGCAAACAGGGCGTATCTGCAGATGACGCTGGAAGGCAAGATCAACTGCAATGTCGAATGCAATCCTTTGCTTGGGCCGAAAGTTGGCGAGCTCCTCAAGCTGATCGAAAGCGGCGGAACTCCTGCCAAGAAAGAGTCCATTGATGAGACAGCATTCTATTATGACACCATTACCCAGGAGATCATTGATGCCCGTCCGTATTAATAGGCAGCAGACGACACAAACGGTAATCTTCATTGTGAATTGGTAAGAGTTGGTTCGGGGAGATCCATAGATCTCCCCGAACCAACATATGTAATGCTATCGATAATGATCGAACAGCGTCTTCATTTTTGATTAAGGTGAGCGTTATTTTATGAATAAGAAGAAACATGAACAAAACAGCTC
>CAZNVX010000501.1:0-2318 GCA_964576225.1 uncultured Christensenellaceae bacterium | reverse complement strand
GAGCACAGGGCTCTGCACCACCAGAAAACGCCATGGTTCAAACCCGAACGAGCTGGGCGACAGCCTTGCTGCCTCGAGTATCACTGCGAAGTCATCGTCCGATATCACTTTCCGGGCGTCAAATTTCTTGCAGGCATGACGAAACAAAAACGTCTCCAGCACCATTTGTCTGGCTTTCTCCATGGGTCAACCTCCTGTTTATAAACAGCTTGCCGCGTTCAGTCTAACGCTTTTTTGTTTTTGCCTGTGCGTCAAGATATTCCGCCAGAAACCGCTCATCCTCAATCTCCAGTCCCCTCTCGCCAGCAAGAGATTCCAGATGGTGCCTGAACTCATGCTTTAACGTGCGTGTCAGCTGCACGGCCAGCTTGTCTTTGGGCAGATGCCCGTGCACACGCATAAAAGAACCGTAGTAGATGGCGATGTACCGCCCCAGATTGCCACCCTGATGATATTCACCCAATACAAACAAACCCTTGGCTTCCGTCCTGTTGTGGCGTTTGGCCTGCGGCTTGAGTATAATCCCGCCATTGAGTCTGCTGAAAAATTCACGCGGAAGCGTCTCGGCAATCTCTTCCAGCATTTTTTGCATCTCATCAATTGAAACCACTTGACATCCCCTTCGCGCCGCGGCGCATGTATAAAGAAGCTCATCGAAGATTATACCATATCCAGTCTTGCTTTGCGTCGTCCTTTTAAATGCAGTTTTCTTGGCAAAAACCTATCCGCGGCGGCAGTTTTTTTGATCGGGACGCAAAGCTTGCGGATTTATGATGAATAATAATATCAGTCAACGCACAGCATGACGATAACGCGCGGGAGAATTGATTCAATGATTCACAACCACCCATGGAAAAAGTATTTCGCCCAGCTCTATGTCCGGTTCAAGGATGATGATATCCCGGCGCTCAGCGCTCAGCTGACGTTTTATCTGCTGTTTTCCCTGTTTCCGTTTTTACTGTTTTTGCTGAACATCTTAAGCTTCACGACCGTATCCATAGACGACTACACCCGCAACATTTCGGGATTTCTGCCCGGTGAAGTCAGCCTGTTTTTCCGCGGCATGGTTTTTGAAATGCTGGGCACCAAAAGCACCGCGCTTTTATCCGTCAGCGCGCTGGTGACGGTGTGGAGCGCATCAAGAGGCGTCCATGCCATCAGTATTTGCCTTAACAAAGCCTGTGACGCCAAAGAGGACAGACCGTTTATTAAGCTCTCCGCCATCACCATGTTTTTTACCGTCTGCTTGGCTGTGATGGTGATGGTGACGCTGTTGTTTCTGATTTTTGGCCAGGTCATCGGAGAAAGCCTGTTTGACTTATTTCATGTGGGTCAGGTGTTTTCTAAACTCTGGGATGTGCTGCGGTACGCAGTCCCCATCGCCATTATGTTCCTTGTGTTCTCCCTGCTGTATAAATACATCCCCAATTGCAGGCTGTCCTTTAAAGAAACGCTGCCCGGGGCCTTGTTTTCCACAATCGGTTGGATTCTCACGTCTTTGGTTTTTTCGCTCTATATCAATCTGTTCTCCGGCTTCTCAAAAATTTATGGAAGTATTGGCGCGGTGATCATTTTGCAGATATGGCTCTATATCAGCAGCATTATCCTGCTGCTGGGCGGCGAGATTAACGCGGCCTTTTGTTACTACCGGTCGGGCGTGAAGGTAGAAAAGTATGAGAATCCTCAGATCAAGCTGCCGTTTCCATTCTCAAGAAACAACAAATAACGTTGAGCGTTTTGCCCGTATATCAAACCCAGCTCTCACGTATCATCAAAGCGCCGTTCCATCAACGCATATTTTAACGATGCCCGAACATTTCATTCAGTGAACTGTTGCCTAACGGCGCTTTTCATTTCTCTCCCTGACGCTCCACATAAAAGGCAGGGCAGGAAACCGGCGGCCACGGCCAGATGGCCGACCCATGTCCCCGTATGTCTGTCACGGAACAATCGCCTCAACCGCCTGCCTGATGGCGCTGATATGAGCGGGCGTCGTCCCGCAGCATCCCCCGATGATATTAGCCCCCGCCCGAATGATTTCCGGTACATAAGACGCCATCATCCCCGGCGTCTCGGGATAGATATCCCTGCCGTCCACATTAACCGGCAGACCGGCGTTGGCATGAACCAATATGGGCTGTTCCGCAAAAGCCGCCCGCATCTCCCGCACGATCTCGATCATCCGCTCCATACCGTTCCCGCAGTTTGTGCCGATAATATCCGCGCCGGCCTCCACCACGGCAGCAGCCGCGTCCGCCGGCGGTATGCCCATCATCGTCCGGTATTCTCCTGACCGGTTTTTTTCGAACGTAAAGGTG
>CAZNVX010000500.1:0-2328 GCA_964576225.1 uncultured Christensenellaceae bacterium | reverse complement strand
AGACCAAAAAGGACATTGCCAGAGTGAAAACGATATTAAGAGAGCGCGAACTGAAAAGCGCTGCAAAAGCTTAAGGAGGGTGCTCATGTCTGAGAGAGGGATCCGCAAATCGCGCGTCGGCATCGTCGTCAGCGATAAAATGGATAAGACGATCGTGGTGAAGATCGAGCGCAAGGCCAAGCATCCGCTGTATGGCAAGACCGTTAAGATCACGAAAAACTACAAGGCACACGATGAAGAGAACGTGGCGAAGGTGGGCGACAAGGTGATGATTACCGAGACGCGCCCCATAAGCCGGGACAAGAGATGGAGACTGGTTGAGGTTGTTGAAGCCGCCAAGTAGCCATGATGATATAAGGGGAGGCGTTTAGTTATGATACAGGCCCAAACACGCCTGAAAGTGGCGGATAATTCGGGCGCCAAAGAGATCCAGTGCATCAAGGTTCTCGGCGGCTCAAAAAGAGTCTCGGCGAATATCGGCGATGTGATCATCGCAACTGTGAAAACAGCGCAGCCGGGCGGCGTGGTGAAGAAAAAGGACGTGGTCCGCGCGGTGGTGGTGCGCAGTGTTTACGGCGTGCGCCGCAAAGACGGGTCGTACATCCGTTTTGACGACAACGCGGCCGTGATTATCGACAATCAAAAACAGCCCAAGGGGACGCGTATATTCGGCCCCGTTGCTCGGGAACTCAGAGAGAAGGAATACATGAAGATCATCTCTCTGGCACCCGAGGTGCTATAGGGAGGCAGGATGAATATGGCGAAACTGTATATTAAGAAAGACGACAAGGTGGTTGTGATATCCGGCAAGGATAAGGGCAAAAAGGGCAAAGTTCTGGTGGCTGAGCCGTCATCGGGCCGTGTTGTTGTCGAAAAGATCAATATGGTGACCAAGCACGAGAAGCCCAAGGGCCAGGGCAAACCGGGCGGCATCGTGCATCAGGAAGCACCGATTTATGCGAGCAAGGTGATGCTTGTCTGCGGAAAATGCGGCAAACCCACGCGCATCGCGTTTAAGCTTTTGGAAAACAAGAGCAAGGTTCGCGTGTGCAAAAAATGCGGCGAAACGTTTGACAAGTAAGGGAGGAAAAGCAAATGCCCAGGTTAAAGGATACCTATAAAAGTGAAGCCGTGCCTGCGCTGATGAGCAAATTCGGCTATAAAAACGTGATGCAGGTGCCCAAGCTCGAAAAAGTTGTGATCAACATGGGCCTTGGCGACACCAAAGACAACCCCAAGAGCATGGATTCCGCCGTGGCCGACCTGACGATCATAGCGGGTCAGAAGCCGGTTGTGACCAAAGCCAAGAAAAGCGTGGCGAACTTTAAGGTGCGCGAAGGCATGAAGATCGGCGCTAAGGTGACGCTGCGCGGAAACCGCATGTATGAGTTTGCCGACAGGCTGATGAGCATCGTGCTGCCGCGTGTGCGCGACTTTCGGGGCATTTCGCCCTCGTCGTTTGACGGCCGTGGCAACTTCGCGCTGGGGCTCAAAGAGCAGCTTGTATTTCCGGAGATCATCTATGATAACGTGGAAAAGATCCGCGGCATGGATATTGTGATTGTGACGACGGCGAAGACGGATGAGGAAGCCAGAGAGCTGTTAACGCTGCTCGGCATGCCCTTCAAGCGCTAAGGAGGATATAAAGTGGCTAAGAAGTCGATGATTAACAAACAGCAGAGAGGCTCCAAATTCTCCACGAGAAACTACACGCGATGCACCATATGCGGGCGTCCGCATGCGGTGCTGCGCAAATACGGCGTCTGCCGCATTTGTTTCCGGGAGCTGGCTTACAAGGGTGAAATACCCGGCGTCAGAAAAGCGAGCTGGTAAGCTTTTGTGTTTGATAAAACAAGGAGGTAATTTTAATGCCTGTAACTGATCCTGTAGCGGATATGCTCACTCGTATCCGCAATGCGATAGGAGCCAAGCACGAGGTGATCGACATGCCGGCTTCCCGGACAAAAAAAGCGATCGCCGGAATACTGCTTAAAGAAGGCTTTATCAAAGGGTATGAATATAAGGACGAAGGCCCCCAGGGAATCATCCGCATCACGCTCAAGTACGGTGAGAAGGATTCATCCATTATTAATGGTTTGAAAAAGATCAGCAAGCCGGGCTTGAGAGTTTATGCGAACAAGGATGAGCTTCCTAAGGTGTTAGGCGGCTTGGGCATTGCCATCATATCCACATCCAAAGGTATCATGACAGATCGTGACGCCCGTGAAATGGGCGTGGGCGGTGAAGTGATTGCCTACGTGTGGTAGCAGCCATACGAGAATCACGCAAGTAGTGCGGAGGAGATAAAAATGTCGAGAATCGGTAAAA
>CAZNVX010000499.1:0-2334 GCA_964576225.1 uncultured Christensenellaceae bacterium | reverse complement strand
GGTCGCAGGTTCAAATCCTGTCACCCCGACCATGAGGAAAAGCCCGTTATGAAGGCATATACGGGCTTTTTTTGTTATTTTTGCGCTGTTTCCTTTACATCTTCAGAAATGGCCATCCATCCTTTTTGCAGCAGACTATCCGATTCTGCCGGGAATCCAGCCTCAACATGCGGCTGTTTCACCCCGCCAGGCCGCACGGCATTCCCTCTTGTCTGCGGTTGCGCTATAGCATGATTATATCTTTTCGGTAATCTGTCATGTTCTCTGCCATGCCTTGAGCAACACGAAGACTGTCCTCGATCCGGAATCCATACCCCTCTTTATTTCCCATAAACAAGCATATGCAATATGTCATGTTCTCCTTGATGATATAATCAGAGCCCTCTTCTATCCACGGCGGTTCGCCCTCCATGAGCCCTGTGCCGTGGCATGGCCCGTAAAGCAGCCAATCGAAATAACCGTTTTGCTTCATGGTGCCGTAAAATGCCTTGGCGACATTGCCGGCATTGTTCTTTGCGTAAAGCTGACTGAAAATTGCCTCATAGCCTTCATAGCCGGCATTGATGGCATTGATCATCCATTTTTCAGGCTTTCCCAATATAACAGGCCTTCCTATCGTCGATGCATAACCTTCATACCTTGCACCGATTTGCAGATGAACCAATTCGTTATTCTCAATCATCTTATGCCGCGCCCGGCTTATCGCTTGATTGCTGCCTTTTCCGGCGAGCACCCACATGGGATAAGCTTCATTCTCCGCACCCAATTCATGCATTTTCGATAGTGCCAGTCCACGGGCTTGTGATTCAGTCATGCCTGGTTTTATGTTTTCGATAACGTAATCGAACGTTTTTGCCGTTATCTTTGCTGCATGCCGCATACATTCGATTTCAGCCGGCGACTTGATCATCCGCAGCTGCATCACAATATGATCACCATTGATAACTTCTGCATTGTTGTATCTTGCCAAACAATCCGTCAGCTCCACAAATGTAAAATGCGGTACAAGGTAAAAACCTGCAATAGCCACCCTTTTTGGCTGAGAATCTCCAAGCAAATCCTCAATCACGTCATTAAATGTGTCCAGCACATGCCCGGGATACTCGGGGTTGGATGACTCGCGAAAGGCTGACAACCTTCGAATGTCAGCTATTCGGCTGCGATCCTGTGCAAACGTCATGCTCTCAGGCCCAATCATCAATATGGGGTCCCCTGTCTGAGCCATAATCACACATGCGCTCTCAAATGATGGCCAATAATCAGAGAAATATCGTTGAAACTGAGGTTCTGATTCATTCCCATACGCCAAAAGAATATCAATATTATTGTCTGCCATCAATTTCTGTACATTTTTTACTCTCTCGCTGAATTCCTGATCAGGAATGATTGGTCTCATATCTTCCCCCTCATTTGGCTTTTTAAAGATAAGAAGCGGCGGCTTCCGTATCAATCTTATCATATTCTTTTATGGTTAACCACTCAGCAATTCAGTCATTGTTGATATTACATAAAATCTCGTATGCTCGCGATGCTTGGCGACGCGTTTGTTCGGTGGGTGGACACCACTCCGTAAATATGGCATTATTACATCATACGGATTAAAAGGGAGCGCTATGATTATGTCGAATAATATGAAGCTGTCTGCAGAATCCTCTCAAGAACTTCTCAGAATACTGGCATCACGGTTTGAGAAAAACATGCGCCGTCATGAACATCTTGATTGGGCTGACATATATCCCAGCCTCGAGAAATCGGATAAGTTGTGGTCGCTCAGTCAGATGGAACAAACAGGCGGACAACCCGATGTTATCGGATATGATCCAGCCACACATGAGTATATCTTTTGCGACTGTTCCCCCGAGAGCCCTTCCGGCCGCAGAAATCTTTGTTATGACCGAGAGGCATGGGAGTCAAGAAAAGACCACAAGCCAATAACCAGCGCCATGGATCTGGCAGCTTCCATGGGCATCGACATGCTGACCGAATCGCAATATCGGGAGTTGCAGAAAGCGGGAAGGTTCGACACAAAAACGTCAAGCTGGGTCATCACGCCCCCTGATATCAGAAAACGCGGCGGAGCCCTTTTTTGCGACAGACGATATGACCATGTTTTCGTCTATCACAACGGCGCAGAATCCTACTTTGCCGCCCGAGGATTTCGGGGTTCGTTAAGAGTATAGGGCTGCGGCCGTTTGTTTGAGTGAAGAACACCGGCGCCAGGTTTTTATAAATAAAGGAGGATGGACTGATTCCCACACCCTATAAAAACCACAATTAGGCGATTATGAAAAGGCGTTATTACAACGGAGCGGATTAAAGGGCAACCCCCCAAAA
>CAZNVX010000498.1:1580-2342 GCA_964576225.1 uncultured Christensenellaceae bacterium | reverse complement strand
GGATTCTTTGATCAAATTATCCTCCCCTTCCGAAGATAATCTGACAAGTGTATGTAGGAATGTTTACAGCACAAGACGGCAAACATAACCTATCACAGTGGATTATACCACAACCCCGAAGCCTTTCAACAAATCTGCTGAAATGTAACAAACCTGTAACATCAAGACTTTTCGGGATTCCGGCACTTTATGGGTCGATTATGTGCCCGGCTGCGCAAAATGTCCATTACAGGGATGTTACGGGTTGGTTACGGTTTGAAACAGGAATAGAAGCCTAAATTCCAGCTATAACTGAAACATTTGCAAAAACTCATTGTTTTTCAGTTATAACTGTGATATTGTGATGTCATCCTGAAAGGAGCGTGTTTACGATGATCCCAAGAGAAACATACATGGAGCGTATTCGCCCATTTATCAATAATGATCTTATTAAGGTACTCACAGGCATCCGCCGGAGTGGGAAGTCTGTCATGCTGCGTCTGATCCAGGATGAACTGATTACACGAGGAGCCTTTGAGTCCCAATGGATCACACTAAACTTTGAAGACATGAAAAATGCTCACCTCTGCACGGCCCAATCGTTGCACGATGAGCTCTCAGACCGAATAGCGGCTATAAAAGGCAAGGCCTATCTTTTCCTGGATGAGATCCAGGA
Source organism: uncultured Christensenellaceae bacterium (assembly GCA_964576225.1). Taxonomy (GTDB): domain Bacteria; phylum Bacillota; class Clostridia; order Christensenellales; family SZUA-584; genus SZUA-584. The sequence goes on along the minus strand of CAZNVX010000498.1, from coordinate 1,687 downwards.
AGTGGAGGGATGGGAAAAATGCATCAATTCGCTGCGCGTGGAAGCAGACTGCGATATCTACATCACAGGCTCCAACGCAAAGCTTCTATCGGGTGAATTAGCTACCT
>CAZNVX010000498.1:0-1570 GCA_964576225.1 uncultured Christensenellaceae bacterium | reverse complement strand
GCTACCTATCTTGCCGGACGGTATGTGGAATTTGTCATCTATCCTTTTTCATTTGAGGAATTTTCCACGATGTACTCCTTATCTTTTCCAAATACAACTCCTGAGGACCTGTTTTCAAAATACCTGATCGTCGGCGGTATGCCTTACCTTGGTAATTTAGCTTACGCAGCGGAGCCTTCCAGACAATATCTGCAGGATGTTTATCATTCAGTGGTCTTGAAAGATATCGTCAAGCGCAACGCCATTCGCGACGTGGAGCTGCTGGAACGCATCATTGCTTACATGTTTTCCAATATGGGAACCACTTTCTCCGCGCTGTCCATATCTAAATATTTTAAGAGTGAGCAGCGTATCGTAGCCCCTGAGACCATTATGAACTATATCAAATATTGTGAAGACGCGTTTCTTTTCTACCGGGTTCCCAGACAAGATCTCTCCGGGAGAAAGATTCTTAAAATCCAGGAAAAATATTATGTTGCAGACCACGGCATCCGTGAAGCAGTCTTTGGCAATAATATGAGGGATATCAATTTAACGCTTGAAAACATCCTGCATATGGAGTTGCTCCGCCGCGGTTATCGCGTAACCGTCGGAAAAGCCGGCACAAAAGAAATCGATTTTATCGGTGAAAAGCAAGGGGAAACCATTTATATCCAGGTTGCCTATCTCCTCGCATCAGAAGAGACGATCACCCGGGAATTCGGCGTATACGATATGGTCAGGGATCATTTCCCCAAATATGTTGTTTCGCTGGACAACTACGATATGAGCCGCAACGGAGTGATCCATAAAAATATAAGAGAATTCCTGCTTATGCCTGAATGGAATTGATGGAGTGGCAATAGAGGCTTTCGGGGTTGGCAAATGAATGTCTCAAAATAAAATGTATACCCTATTGACACATACAATGGGAAATGCAGCGGCAACGCATAGGTTTCCTGCGGCCTATGTCCGTTTAAGCCGCAAAACGCCATGGCCGCAGCCTGCGGCAGGCGCTAAGAAGCTGATCTCGTGGCAAAATCGTAAATTTATTGGAAAGCTCCTAGGCAATTTATGCCCAGGAGCTTTCAGGCTGAAGACAAACTCAGGCAGAAAACCGGGATTGTCTTCAGCCTTCTTTTTTGCCTTACATCAGGAGAAGTTATACAGGAAACATCAATAAGAGAGGTTTCCTGTATAACGCTTGATTACAGGAGGCAGCACTTGCCGGCTCATTTGAAGAATCGACTGCAAATACTGCTGAAAAAGCGGCAAATAAAGAAGAATGCCGTGGATCGTTATACAGGAAAAAGCTTTTGAATCCGTTTTCTGTATAATTCTCATACCTCTTTTGATTATCTATTTGTAAGAAAATAGTGCGCTCGACAAAAAGTTATACAGGAACCCGGCTTTTCGCGCTTACCCTGTATAACGCTTATCTTTTCCCCGCCTTTGGCTGACGGTGTCAATCAAAGGAGCCGGGGCGAAGAGACAGCATGGCGCGCCCCGGGATCGTAGCGCCGGTCGAAGGACATGGCCATGGCGTTTTGCAGTTAAGCGGACATTGGCTTTTGAAATTTGTTGAATAGAA
>CAZNVX010000497.1:0-2342 GCA_964576225.1 uncultured Christensenellaceae bacterium | reverse complement strand
TGTTGTGGCTGTTATTGCCGTGTTTTTGATACTCGGACTTCAGCATACATAACTGTTGCTCTCGCGTTGAACGGAGACCGAATATCGGGCGAAACCTTTTTGCTTCATATAATATACATGAATGAACCGGATGGGGCTCAATGATACAAACCAAAATGGAGGATGTATTCCATGTATTGTTCAAAATGTGGACAGCCGGCTCCGCCAGATGCGGCCTTTTGCACAAGTTGCGGCAACGCCTTAAAAGATCCGCTTCAGTCGTCCGCCCATCATGTCCAGCAGGAACAGCCCAAGGATAAATGGCAGGCTCAGCAGCCGGCACGCACACTACAACAAGGCATATCACCGCAGGGATATTATGTGCCGCCGGCGCCGCCGCGTCAGGCCGATCACATAATGCCTGTGAAAAAAAAGAAAACGGGGCTGATTGTCGGCCTTGCCTTGGGTGGCACGGCGCTTCTGGCTTTCATCGTTGTGCTGTTGTTCGTTTGGCCCGGCCTGTTAAAAACCGCCGCGCCCGTCGCCGGTATTTGGTACAGCGAAAACCGTGGCGAGGTCATTCGGTTTGGTTCTGGAAGCAGCTTCGACGCGCATACATACTACGGCGAATTTGAGGGCGATTATCAGTACGACAAAACAAAAGGAAATGGACATATTGAAATGAGCGATCAGCGAGAGTTCGATTTCGTTGTGGATGAAAACAGGCTGTATGTTGAAGGCATGGGCGCTTTCGACAGAGCCGGCGCGGGTTTCGATGTGAACGATTTTATTGATGCTGCCAAACTCGAATTCGGCGAGGGCGGGTCAAGCGAATGAGCATGGCATTACGTCAGAAATTCTGTAATGAGCCGGGAGACCGGCTCTTATTATTTTCGGGCAGGGCGGTTCCCATACCGGGAGCGTTCATGCGCAAACATGTGACAGAATATGAAAGAGAGTTGTATTTGCCAGCAAACCGTGGTAAAATCATTGGCAGTGAATTTACATGCAGTTAACAAATGAGGCAAAGGAGCTTGCGTTGAGAGCATTTAAATACATATTGTCAATCATCATAGCGCTTGCGCTTTGTGCCGGTGTGCTGATATATGCGCTGGGAGAGCAAGCGCCAAAGGGGTCTGCGGAGGCGCCATCCGAAAAAGGTTCTGTTGTGATCAACGAATTCATGGCATCCAACAAGGGTTATCTGCCTGATGATCATGGAAAATACAGCGACTGGATAGAAATACACAACCCGACTGCCAGTGACATCAACCTATCTGGCATGGGGCTTTCGGATGATATGACCAATATCAAGTGGGCTTTTCCCCGCGTGACGCTGGCTGCGGGCGGTTATTTGGTGGTTTTCGCATCCGGCAGCGACATCGCGGATGCGGATACTTTTCATACCAATTTTAAGCTGAATGCAAGCAGCGGCGGCATTTATCTTACATCGGCATCCGGCCAGCTGCTGGACAGAGTCGAATACGAAAACCAGACAGGCAACATATCGCTGGGCAGAGACCCGCAGGATATAAACACATGGAAAGCTTTTGAAAAAGCGACGCCGGGCTTCGCCAATGACGAGGCCGGCTATGCGGCGTTTCAGGAGAGCCGTATCGATACGGAAGCGCGCCTGCTCATCACCGAGGTGATGGCGTCCAACAAGACGACGATCAGGGATAACACGGGCACCTACAGCGACTATATTGAGATCTATAACGCGGGCAGCGAAGCGGTCAGACTGAAAGGCTACGGGCTGTCGGATGACCCGGCAAATGTGCTCGACTGGAGGTTCCCGGACGTAACGATAGAGCCGGGTGCCTATCTGGTTGTATTTGCTTCGGGGGCTGATCTAGACGGTACCGACCTGGAAGCGGGCACCATCCATACAAGCTATCGTTTATCCGCTTATCAGGAAACGGTTGTGCTGTCAAACCCGCTTGGGCTTTTGATCGACCAGGTGACAGTCAACGAGTCTAAACCTGACCGGGCCTATGCGCGCGTTCTTGATGAAAACGGTAACTACAGCGAGGTGTGGGAGCATACAACCCTGCCGTCTCCCGGCTATGCCAACACCAATGCCGGCCATACCGAGTTTGTTGAAGCCAACCCGGTTGCGCTGGGGCCGGTGGTGATCAATGAGATTATGGCATCCAATTCTGAATACCTTCAGGAAGACAACGGCAGGCATTATGATTGGATCGAGCTGTATAACCGAAGCGACCAGGCGGTTGATATCACGGGTTATGGCTTAACCGACAACACGGGTAATCCAGCCAAATGGCGCATGCCGGAGATGACGCTGGCGCCCGGTGCTTATATGACCGTGCTGGCCTCGGGGCTGGCAGACAATGAAGAGGTAA
>CAZNVX010000496.1:0-2356 GCA_964576225.1 uncultured Christensenellaceae bacterium | reverse complement strand
GAGCAGGCCGATGCGGTGTTTTACCCCGATGTGTTTGTCAGCTGTCACCCCGACGACCTGTCCGCCGAGCGCGTGCTGCGTCACCCCAGGCTGATCATCGAGGTGCTCTCCGAATCGACCGCAGCCTACGACCGTGGCGAAAAGTTTGCAGCTTGCCGGAGCATTCCCGACCTGCAGGAATACGTTCTCATCGACCCGGACAGCCGCCGCATCGACCTCTTTCGCCGCACCGAAGACGACAACTGGCTGCTTGCGATCCGTGACGCCGAGCGCGGTCTGGTGCTCAAATCGGTGGACTTCATCGCCGGTCCGGACGTCGTATTCGAATCGCTGCCGCAGGCCGAGAGGTGAAGCGGGCCAAGACAGTCCTCTCCGCTTTTGACGCGCCAGACCACGTCGTCAAGGCCAGGCCGGGTTCAATGGCTGTCGGGCGAGCATCCAAATGTCACGGTGGACAGCAGTAGGTCAACAATTTTCGTCACAATTTGACAAAACACTTCTGACATGTCGACTTTTTACACCATGACGCTGTCAAAAATTGATCCTCGTGTCCGCAGGCACACGGCTGCCGGAGGGCGGTGCGCTTCCAACTGCTTGTATCAAGCGGAAATTCCGGTTTTCAGTCACGTGGCTCGGATAAAACTTGAAAACTGGCACGCCAGATGCTTAAGTCTGTTCAAGCGGAAGGTTCCGTGGTTTTCCTTAAAGGAGAGTTGTCATGCAAAAGCAAATGCAAAAGGGTTTCACCCTGATCGAACTGATGATCGTTATCGCCATCATTGGTATTCTGGCGGCTGTGGCGCTGCCGGCATATCGTGATTACATGCAGCGTTCCGCCAACAGCGCTTGCTTGGCAGAAGCCAAGGCCTACATCAACGCAGCCGTTGCTGATGCCGCTGATGGCCGCACCCCGACTGCACCGGCTGGTGTTGCATGCGTCAGCCCGACCGCGATGACTATCGCTGATTTCGCTGCCGGCGCCACCCTCACCTTTACCCCGCAAGCGCGCGGCACGGCCAGCCTGCTGAAGGATACGGACTGCAACGCTGGAACCGGTACCTGCGCACTGCAGCCGTAATCTGAAAGGCTTAGGAGTTATTCAGGAAATGCGCCGAAAGGCGCATTTCCTTTTTATGGGGGGATAGGCAATGAGCATGCGAGGCTTTACCTTGATCGAGTTGATGATTGTGGTGGCGATTATCGGTGTGCTGGCAACCGTCGCTATGCCACAGTACAGCGGCTATCTCCAACGCTCCTCGAATGGAGCATGCCTTGCCGAGGCCAAGGCTTATATCGGGCAATCTGTTGCCGATGCAGCCGACAGCCGTCAGCCAACAGCTTTTAATGGGCGTGCCTGCGCGTCTGGCGCCACCATGACCATCACGGATTACCTGAGCAGCAACCTTCTGACTTATACCCCTCAATTGCGGGGGCCGGTGGCTTTACAAAAAAATGTGCAGTGCCATGCAGGAACAGGCAACTGTGCTTTGCTTCCATAATGCAGGGTGATTGAAATTGAGTTCATGCTGATGAAAATCAGTGTAAATGTTTTTTAGAGAGTCTTGCATTGACTGTTACGCCTGTTTTATTTCGTGTTTTTGCAGTTGTTTTAACCCTGTCAGTGCTGGCGGCTTTTGTGCCTGCCCTTGGCGGCGGCTTTGTTCTCGATGACGGCGTCAATATTCTGCAAAACCATATATTGTATGTTGCCGCATTCAATGCAGATGATTTTATTCATGCGTCACTAAGTTTTCATGCTGGGAATGGCTCGCGTGCCTTGCCCATGCTGAGTTTTGCGATAGACCATTGGCGAGCGGGGGGAATGGACCCTGCGGCCTTCAAGGGCACAAATCTGCTGATTCATGGCCTGACGACCTTTTCTCTGGCGTTTTTTTTCCGCCGTCTTTTGATGCTCGCTGGCTGGGCGCCGCAGCCTGCAGCCTGGGGCGCACTCATGCTCACCCTGGCATGGGCCATTCATCCTTTGCAGGTTTCTTCGGTGATGTATGTGGTGCAGCGCATGCAGACCATGGTGACGCTGTTCATTGTTCTTGCGCTGTGGGCTTACCTTGCCATGCGTCAGGCTCAGCTGGAGGGCGCGCGCGGCCGCTGGCAGGGTGTGCTGATGCTGCTTTTCTGGGGGCTGGCGCTGCTGTGCAAGGAAGACGCGGTGCTGCTGCCCTTGTACCTGCTGGTGCTTGAGCTGACCGTTCTGCGTTTTCGTGCAGGTCAAGAAAAAGTGGCCAGGGGGTTGAGGCAAAGCTTTTTGCTGATCACCGTATTGGGTGGGTTGGCCTATTTTTTTGTACTGGTGCCGCATTACTGGTATTGGGATGCCTACCCTGGGCGCGATTTT
>CAZNVX010000495.1:0-2377 GCA_964576225.1 uncultured Christensenellaceae bacterium | reverse complement strand
GTATGTGGATACGCCGGATCAGCAGCTACGCAAATGGGGCTGGTCCGTACGTTTCCGTCAGCAAAAGGACAGCCTTGAGCTGACCTATAAAAAAAGGTATACAGCCGGGGGATATAAGGTGATGCTCAGCACCAACCTGGCAGATGCCTTTGCGCGGGAATTTGAGCCTGAAATCGATCTGGGATTTACCAAAAAAACCGTGAGCCTTTCCTGCACCCGCTTATTCAAAGCCGGAAGCGACAAGCCGGATACACTTGAGGCGCGCCGAATCGTTCTCCAAAGCTGTCCTGATATTCTCTTTAACTGGAACGGACGGAACAAAGGCTTCGGCATGCTCTGCAACGCCGTGATCTACGGCCCTGTTTCCGCAATGAACCACCAAGGCGCTTTGGGCAGCCTGAAGATTAAGATTGAAGTGTGGAAGCTCAAGGATTATCTGGCCGAGCTGTCTTTTGATACGCAAACCACGCAAGCAGCGGATTTAAAGAAGCAGGTTGTTGGCCTGCTCCAGTCGCATGGTCTGCTTGAGCCCGTCAACACACTCAAAACGGACGCCCTTTTTGACTATTACGCGGCGCGCATTCCGCGCTAATCCGCCGCGTCACCAATGGCAAAAATCAGTTCACAGCTGGCCACCTGCCGGCCGTCCACAGACGCGGTGCCTTTCCCCATTCCGATGCTGCCTTTTACGACGTCAATTTGCGTCTCCAGCACAAGCACGTCGCCCGGCACCACCTTCTCGGAAAACTTCGCGTTCTTTATCTTACCGAGAAATGCCAGGCGGCCTTTTATTTCATCCAATGTCAGCAGCGCAATAGCACCCATCTGCGCCATCGCTTCAACAATCAACACACCCGGCATCACTTTATACTCGTCAAAGTGCCCCTGAAAAAACCACTCGTTGGCGCTGACAGCCTTGATGCCTTTCGCCATGACACCCGGCTCAAGCTCATCTACCCGATCGACCATCAAAAAGGGTTCCCGGTGCGGCAGTATTTTTTTTATGTCTTCAATACCCAGCTTACACATGTTGTGTACCTCTTCCATTATGCTTTTTTCAATACAAGACAGCTGTTATGCCCGCCAAACCCGAATGAATTGGACAGGCCGTACTCACAGCTGATCGGCAGCGCCTTGCCCTTCACATAGTTTAATCGGCAGTCCTCGCTTTCCGTTTCAAGGCCAATAGTCGGCGGGGCAATTCCCGCATTGAGCGCACAGAGCGCCATCACCGCTTCAAAAGCGCCGGCTGCTCCCAGCATGTGCCCCGTCATCGATTTGGTGGAGCTGACCAGCAATTTTTTTGCGTCGTCCTCAAAGCACATCTCAATGGCTGCGCTTTCACACGCGTCATTGAGCGGCGTGCTCGTGCCGTGCGCGTTAATATATCCCACCTGCTTCCTGTCGATGCCGGCATCACGCATTGCCAGTGTCATGGCACGGGCTGCATTGGCGCCTTCAGGCTGCGGTGCAGTGATATGGTAGGCATCGCATGTCTGTGCGTAACCCGCAAGCTGGCCCATCGGCTTGGTGCCTCGCCGCTGAACCGAATCTTCACTTTCCAGCAGCATAAACGCCGCGCCCTCGCCCATCACAAAGCCCTGCCTGTCCTTATCAAAAGGAATACTGGCGCGCCTGGGATCGGCGCTTTCGGACAATGCGCCCATCTGATGAAAGCCCTGCACAGCCAGCTCCGTCATCACCGATTCCGCGCCTCCCACCAGCACTGCGTCAACACGGCCTTCGCGCACCGCGTAATACGCCTGACCGATGGCATCCGCCCCCGATGAACAAGCCGTCACCACAGAATAACACGGGCCGTAGAGCCCCAGCCGTATCGCGATCATGCCGCCGGTCGTATTAATAATAGCCTTTGGGATAAACAATGACGACACGCTCCTCGGGCCATTGTTATTAAGCTCATCGTATTGTTCGCAGATCACATCAAGGCCGCCCATGCCGCTGCCCAGAATCACGCCGACGCGTTCCGCATCAAAGCCCGATTCGGCCATGCCGCTCTGCTCCCAGGCCTGCATCGCAGCCACCATGGCCATTTGTGTAAACCGCGCCATGCGTTTGGCTTCACGTTTGCTGATATACGGCGCCGGATCAAAGCCTTTAACCTGGCCAGCCACAAATATCTGCGTCTGTTCCGTGTCAAAGCATTCTGCCTCAGATATGCCGCTTATGCCTGCAGCTGCCGATGCAAATGATTCCTCCGCTGTCTTACCGATGGGCGATACCGCGCCCAAACCGGTTATATAAACCTTCATATCCACCCCATCCTTTCTGAGTGCTATATCACCATGCCGCCGTCCACAATAAACACCTGGCCAGTGATATATGATGCGCCCTCACCGCACAGAAACGCGACCAT
>CAZNVX010000494.1:0-2380 GCA_964576225.1 uncultured Christensenellaceae bacterium | reverse complement strand
GGATTGTTTGATTTTGTATATTCTTTACCCTCTTTGCTTTTCTCAATCGAAAAGTTCCAGTTTAAAAATGGAGCAATTATCAATCCTTCCAATTGTGGCACGGTAGTGGTAGCCCGCTCAAATAAAGTGTTTGAAGTAGTTATTATTTTACAGCAATCAGTAAAATCTTTGCATTTAGCCTTCGCATCAATCATCGTGCATAAGTACTTAGCAACGACTTCGATTTCACTGCATATGGTCTGCAACAGCTTGATATATTCAACAGAAAAAGCACCGCTATTGTCCTGATCTATTGTAACAAAACGTTCTGTCGCTAAAAAATCAGATTCTAACGCAAGATAGTATCGATAATATCTTTTAAAGAAGGCATTTATTTCATTAAATGTTGCCATATAAAAACCACCTTAAAAACACTACTCTACACATTCCTCGTATATTTACATTTCGGATAGTTCGAGCAACCGTAAAACTGATTTCCGGTATTTGAGCCTTTCTTTGCGGTTCTTAGGATAAGCTGCCCTCCGCAGACTGGGCAAGTATCCATACTACTGAAACGATCCCGGATATCCGCAACGTGCTTCTGCCGTGCCTCTTTATCGGTATTTGTCAGCGGCAGCAGTTTATCATAGAGTTCTTCAATCTGCACATCCGTTAAAATATCAGGATTATTATTCCATATCTCTCTCAATACCCTGGAAAGTCCGGCGTGGTTGCACACGAACACATCCGGCGAATTGACACTAATGGTTTTCAGACCACCACGATTGCTGAATGTAATAAGCGAAAACGATTTTATATCAGAACCCAGGTATTCTTTCAGACATTTGATGTGGGTGCGGTTCTGCCATACTGGATTATAGAACTGATGCTTTTCGACTTTCTTGCCGCCGTACCAGGTCTTCCCAGCATAAAGCGTTACCGTCCAACTCTTATTGGATTCACTACCGAAAATATATCCGGCATAGTTTTTGTTCTCCAATACAAGAAGACCTTTGCTGGTGATATACAAGACATCGATTTCAGCGGTATCCCCGGACGGCTTTGGTACGTAGATATTTGTCAGCGTTCTGCCGCCGTGTTTCCACATACTGTCGATATCAAGCTTACGGGCAATGGCTTGTTCGCTCCTGCGACCTTTTACGGCAGGGGATTTCAGATATATTCCAACAACTACGGTTATTATTGCAACTATAATATATCCAATCATATTCTTCCCTTAAAATAGTACCATAGCAAATGGTCAAATCCGTTCCGGCTAATTTTTGCATCAGACACCGTGATAATATCATCTACAGTTTTCCGATACTCGGCATAATCATTAAGATTCCTCTTTGCGATACCAAAGTGCTTTATGTACTTAGGAAGAACCATTCGTAGGACATTATCATAAATGGAATAGTTATCCTGTTCTGAATCTCCCTCAAATATGTAAAAGCAGGCATAATGGCAGAATTTGCTCGCGAAAGAGACATTTACTCGAGGATTGTACTTGTTTCCACTTTTGCTTGTCCCCGTAGGATGCGTTGCCTCTGAAATATAATTGATTAGCCACAGTCCTGTTTCTTCCGGCTTTTTCAGATAATCTAACAACTGTGTCTTATCAATTGCGAGAATCCTTCTTAATATCTCTTCTCTGCCAATACCATCAGAATTTAAATGTGTGCTGTTTTCCCTGTCAACGGCTGCAATGGCTCCGCGTAGAATTTCATCGTACCTTTCATATGTGACCGAAAGATTGCCCAATAGGACAGGCTTCAACTGTGACATCCAATATGCCGTTGAACCTCCGTATTGTCCTTTTGGCATTGCCGATTTATCAGAAGATTTGAGATAGGCGGAATCATTTTGAATCATTGCTTCAACTATCGCAACATTGTCTGGTGACAGTGCGACTAAGCCAGTTCCTGGAATTATTGCGACCATTTTTAACTTTGCATTATTTAGTTCCGTCTGAATGAGATTCACCAGGATTCTCCTTTTCTATGCTTATACTGCTATGGTAATGATGTAAAGATGAATGGAGTGATTCGTTTAAGTTTCCGCTTTCTTACTTTTCATTATTTTCCGCATCAAAAATACTTAGTTGACACGCTTCTGCCTTTTGATTCTTGATTTTTTTTATTGCGTTATTCATAGTAATGCGCCATGTGTTTTCGTTGGTATCTTTATATCTTGAATACTTAAACCCATCATACTGTGGCAACGGAGTTCCTTGCATATCTGCAATAATAGTTTTTGCAATGGCTTCTCCTAATTTGATTGGGACAGCATTGCCTATTTGCTTATATTGCTCAAGTATAGGACCACAAATTTCCCATGTCTGTGGGAATTCTTGTATACATCCATATTCCTCCACGCTTAATGGGCGGTCTGCTGTAGG
>CAZNVX010000493.1:0-2380 GCA_964576225.1 uncultured Christensenellaceae bacterium | reverse complement strand
CTGCTCGGTGGTATCCACAAAAGGATATGTGACGCAGGGGGCATATTCGGCGGCAAAGCATGCGCTGCTTGGTTACACCAAGGTGCTGGCGCGAGAAACATTCAAAAAGGGCATACGGGTTCATGCCATATCTCCGGGCGGCGTTGCCACAGAGCTGATTCAGGAAACACGTCCTGATCTCGATCTCTCGACGTTAAGCACCCCGCAGGAGATCGCCAACATAGCGATGTTTCTGCTAAAAAACAGGAACGGAGCCGTGATTGATGAGGTTTCTGTACGCCGCTATACCAAAGAACCATGGGAGTAGAACGCCGCCAGGTGTTTACGACGGCGTCATAAAATGTTATATTATATACAGATGAAGGAGAGCGTCAGTGAAACGTATTGGCGTGGCGCTGGGCGGCGGCGGTGCCAGAGGTGTGGCTCATATTGCATATCTTAAAGCGATGGCGCAGATGGGCCTGCGGCCCCATATCATCGCAGGCACATCAAGCGGAGCGATTGTCGGCGCACTGTACGCGGGCGGTATTAAACCCGAAGAGATGCTTGATATACTTCATCGGCTGTTTGGATCCGGAAAAGAGAAAAGAGTCAATATCAAAGCATTAAAGATACCCGGCAGACTGATCGAATCCTTTGCAGCAGATTATCTTTCAAGGATACTGCCAAAAGCGCGATTCGAAGAGCTTGATATACCGCTGAAGGTTGTTGCGACAAATTTTCACACATTGCAGGAACGGGTGTTTGAGACGGGTGATCTGTTGGACGCGGTTATGGCCAGCATTGCGCTTCCCAGTGTGTTTACGCCCCGGTTGGTGGACGGCGCGTATTATATGGACGGGGGTGCGACGAACATTGTGCCGTTCGACATCATTCGCGACGCTTGTGACATTCTAATTGGGATCGATGTGTCACTGGTGAGGCCGGCGCAGCTCAAGCCGACGCGCAAAAATGCCGACCATGCCACATGGGCAGCCACGCAGGATGCGTATATCCGTTTAAAGCTTGAGCTTTGTCCTGTGGAGATACTCGAAAGGCCCAGCTTCGAGGGAGTATCCACCATGGCGTTTAATAAATACAAAAAAGTATACGATCAGGCTCTGGAATACATTCCTGGTTTTATAGAGAAACTCGAAAAGCTTTTATAAAGGGGTAATACTTATGGGTAAAAGACTTGGTATCGCATTTGGCGGCAGCGGTGCGCAGGGCATTGCAAACATAGCATACGTAAAAGCACTTGAATTAATGGAAATCAAACCGGATATTGTGTCGGGGGCAGGCATTGGCGCTGTTGTGGCCGCGATGTATGCGGCCGGCATGACCAGCCAGAATATGATGGATTTTTTACAGGAAGTTAACTTTCCCGGTGCAAAGCGCCCTATCAATATCAGCAAAATCAAAGACGCTAAATACGGCATACTGGATGGATTGGGGCTTGAGGAGTATTATAAGATGGTGGTTCCCATCAAAGTATTCGACCGTCTGTACTTTCCCCTCAAAGTTGTTGCTGCCAATTACGCGAGCGGTGAACAGATCGTTTTCGGCGAAGGTGATGTGGGGCCGGCAATCCGTGCTGCTGTCGCAATTCCGGGCATTTTCTCACCGCACGATGTCAACGGCGTGGTCATGATGGACGGCTCATGCATCAATCCGGTGCCCTTTGATATCATCCGTGAGGATTGTGATGTGCTGGCCTGCATCGACCCGCAAATCAACGAATCGTCCGAAGATTTGTCTCCGTTCGTGTTTCCGGCACTGCTCAATGCCAGCAACGCCTCCAAGAAGGCTTTGGTTACGGAAAAACAAAAATCCTGTGCTGTTGATCTTTTTGAGCGCGTCATTGTAGAGGATATAAACATGTTCGATTTTGCGCTTTTTGCCGACATCGTGGCGTCGGCAGAAGAAGCGGCCGGCGTTTTCTGTCAGAAGCTTAGTGATTTGCTGTAAAAGCCTATCACATAAGTTCTTTGTAATTGGGCAGATTACGGGTTCAGATAATAAAAGGGTGTGTTTATTAAATGGCACACCCTCTTTTTATATTCTGCTATATTCATTAATGAAAGGCGTTAAATAACTGTCACTCCGCATGCACTGGCGGCTTGGCTTAACTCCCTCGGTAAATCATCATCCGCGACAAGCACATCAACGTCCTTAAGCTCTCCAAAAGTATAGGGGAGGCTCTTGCCAAATTTAGATGAATCCATCAGCATAATTACTGACGATGCACGCTTTAAAACCTCCTGCTTGAGTTCGCATTCAGAATAGGTGCCGCTTGTAAAGCCGTTCTGTAATGAAAACCCGCTGGAAGCCATAAAAGCTGTATCGATGTTGACGCCGGATAAAAAGCCCGTGGCGTTAGCGCCCGATACAGACAGCGTGT
>CAZNVX010000492.1:0-2393 GCA_964576225.1 uncultured Christensenellaceae bacterium | reverse complement strand
TGTTCAAGCTAATACGTCAGCTTAAGAAAAAAGATGTTATCATAATCTATATATCACACAAATTACAGGAACTTTGGGAAATTGCAGATAGCTGCACAGTATTGCGTGATGGCACTTACGCAGGCAGGCTGGACATGAAAGACTGCCAGCATAAAGACGTCATCAGGCTAATGTTCGGAGATGTTGAGGTCAAGTGTCGACCTGACGACTTGAGGCCGCAGGATGAGGTTATACTTAAAGTTGAGAATCTGTCCCGTGAGCATAAATTTCATGACATCTCCTTTCAACTGAAGAAGGGCGAAATTCTGGGTGTTGCCGGCATGCTTGGTTCAGGCAGAACCGAACTCCTGCGATCAATATTTGGGGTGGACAGCTTTGACAGCGGCAAGATCATATTTGAAGGCAAAGAGATAAAAAATCCGACCCCCAAAAAAATGAAAGAACTTGGGTTTGCACTGACGCCGGAAGACAGGAAATTCGAAGGCCTTGTGCAAATCATGTCAGTCAAACAAAACCTAAGCAATGCAAGCCTAAAACTAATATCTAAGGGTGTGTTCATAGATCGAAATAAGGAAACTGAGTTTGCTGACAGACAGATTGAGAATCTTGAAATCAAAACGCCCAGCAAAGATGTTCCTGTGTCGTCTCTTTCCGGAGGCAATCAACAAAAAGTCGTTTTGGGTAACTGGCTTAACACGTCACCAAAAGTGATTTTCCTGGATGAGCCTTCAAGGGGAATAGACGTGGGTGCAAAGCAACAAATATTTGAAATAATATGGGAGCTTTCAAGAAAAGGGATTTCGAGCATTGTGGTATCATCAGAGCTCGAAGAACTCTTGGAAGTTTGTAACCGTATTATTGTTTTGCGGCTGGGCGAAATCACTGGTGAGATTCAACCAGAAAGCTGTCATCTTGAAGACTTATATGCTGTTTGTATGGGAGGTAAATAACAATGGGGCGCCAAACTGTAGCGAATATTATTAGAAAGTATATGATGGAAATCATCCTGTTACTGCTGTTCATCCTGTTGGCTGTATTTGCACCGGGCTTTACCAGAGGCACTAATCTGCTGGGCATATTGCGAAATATGGCGATCGTGGGTGTGATTGCATTTGGCATGACAATGGTTATCATCAGCGGTGAGATCGACCTATCGGTTGGTTCGGCTATTGCGTTTTACTGCGTATTGCTGGCTACTTTTACAGGCTCTTTTGAGGCAGCCGGTATTCCGAGAGAGAGTGGTGTTTTATTATCGATCGTGATTACGTTGATTATTAGTATAGCTGTCGGTATATTGATTGGCCTTATCAGAACCAAATTCGGCGTGCCGTCATTTATCATCACGTTAGCAATGTTGAATGTGCTATATGGCTTGTCTGCCATTATATCCAATGGATTTCCTGTTACGACATTTCCGGCATGGTACAACAACATCGGAGCAGGGCAGCTGTTTGGGATTATTCCGTTGCCGGCGTTGTGGCTCGCTATCGTGTTTATTGTGGTTTTCATCGTTATGAACTATACTCGGTTTGGACGTGAGGTTTATGCCGTCGGCGGAAATCAGGAATCCGCTCGGCTTTCAGGCATCAATGTGAATAAGGTCAAGGTTTTGACGCTGACATCGGTACAGTTCCTGGCCGCTCTGGCCTCTATCATCATGTCGTCCCAGGTTATGGCCGGTTCATCAACGTTCGGCAAAGGTTATGAGCTTGATGTTATTGCATCCGTTATTATTGGCGGCGCCAGTCTTAGTGGCGGCATTGGAAAAGTGTGGGGTACTTTTGTAGGTATAATCTTTCTCGGTGTGATGATTAACGGCATGACTCTTCTGCGCTTTGATGACTACGTAAAATACGTTGTCCGCGGAGCTTTAATCCTGGTAGCGGTGCTGATTAATACGATTCAAGTTAGGAACATGCAGAAAGCCTAAAGAGTATTTCAAGGAGTAAAAAAATGAATGGAAGAGAGAGGATTCTCAAGACAATTCGGGGAGAGATACCTGACCGCGTGCCAATGTATGACTTTCTGTTTCAGAGAGATATCTTCAAGCATGTGCTTGGGAAAAGAGCGGAGGAATATGATCTGATCGAGGTGATCGACGCATCAAGAAAGCTTGATCTTGATCTGGCATTTGGCACGGTCAGCGTGCCGGTGGGTTACGAGGTCAAGCGGCTGAGCGATACGCAATATGTTGATGAATGGGGCACAACGTATCAGACGGATGATGCGTCGTGGCCTGTGGATGCGCCCATAGCCTTTCCGTTCAGCGACTACGACGGATTTAAAAAGTACAAATTCCCCGACCCGTCTGATAATGGGCGTTTCAAAAACATTAAAGAGGGTGTTAAATATGCCAAAGGAGAGATCGCGGTTTCTGCCGGCGGGAACGGCCC
>CAZNVX010000491.1:0-2402 GCA_964576225.1 uncultured Christensenellaceae bacterium | reverse complement strand
TATTGGTTGCCCGAGCGTTTCGGGTATGATACCCGCAGGGTACAGTTTTCAAGTTTAATATTAACTGGTCAAATGTCAAGAGAGACAGCTCTTGATCTATTGAAAAAACCAGCCTATAATCCTGATACAATTCATGATGAATTAAAATACATAGCCACAAAACTAGGTATAACATCTGAAGAATTAGAAAAATATTTTCATTTACCTAAGAAATATTATTGGGATTATAAAAATCAACAAAATATTTTTAGAGCTGGAGCTAAATTGTTAAGATTAATTGGTGTTGAAAAAGTAAAGAAAAGAGACAAATGATTACGATTATAGACTATGGAGTAGGGAATATTCGTGCATTTAGAAATGTATATGAAAGACTAAATATTCCGGTGAAAGTTGCTCAAAACACAAAAGATCTAGTTGATACAACTAGATTAATTCTCCCAGGTGTCGGATCATTTGATTATGCAATGTGCCAATTTAATAAATCTGGTATGAGGGATAAAGTAGAAGAAATGGTCATAAATAAAGAAGTGCCTATTCTAGGAATTTGTGTTGGAATGCAAATGTTAGCTCTCAACAGTGAGGAAGGTAAACTACCAGGACTGGGATGGATTGAAGGTGTAGTAAAACAATTTGATTCTAAACTAATAAAATTTAAAACAAAGTTGCCTCATATGGGTTGGAATTCTATAAGTATTAAGAATGAAAATATTCTTTTAAGACAGTTAGATGAAAATTCTAAATTTTACTTTTTACATTCTTATTACTTTGAGTGCGCAAACAGTCAAAATAAACTATGTGAAACTGAATATGGTATAAAATATTCAAGTGCAGTTAATAAAGATAATATCTACGGAGTTCAATTTCATCCTGAAAAAAGTCATTCAAATGGTGTTCAATTATTGTTAAATTTTTCAAGAGTATAATATGTTATTGCCAAGAATTATTCCTTGCCTCTTAGTCCATAATAGAGGTTTGGTAAAAACAACAAAATTTAAAGATTTTAAATATGTGGGTGATCCTATTAATGCGGTGAAAATCTTTAATGAAAAAGAAGTAGATGAACTTATCGTACTTGATATTGATGCTTCTATTAATGGCACTGAACCAGACTATCAGATGATAGAAAATCTAGCGATAGAATGTAGAATGCCGCTTTGCTATGGTGGTGGAATAAAAAATGTTGAACAAGCTTTACACATTTTTGGTTTGGGTGTTGAAAAAATTGCTGTAAGTTCTTTAGCAATTGAAAATCCGACAATGGTTGGAGAAATAGCAAGAAAAGTAGGAAATCAAAGCATGGTTGTTGTCATTGATGCAAAGAAAAAAAACCTGAGCAATAAATATGAAGCTTTTATACACAACGGTAAAACAAATACGAAAATAGAAGTAGAAAGATTGGCTCTTGATTTGGTGAAAATGGGTGTCGGGGAGATAGTTATTAATTCGATTGACAGAGATGGGACTATGGCC
The DNA here is from genome assembly GCA_964576225.1 of uncultured Christensenellaceae bacterium. GTDB lineage: Bacteria > Bacillota > Clostridia > Christensenellales > SZUA-584 > SZUA-584. The sequence goes on along the minus strand of CAZNVX010000491.1, from coordinate 932 downwards.
GGTTATGACACTAACTTAATAAAAAGAATTAGAGATACAATTTCTATACCTCTAACTGTTTTAGGAGGAGCAGGAAGTTACGAAGACTTGGGGAGTCTAATTTCTGCAAATGGGATAATTGGCGCAGGTGGTGGTAGTTTATTTGTGTTTAAAGGTAAATATCGTGCTGTCTTAATCAATTATCCTACACACAACGAAAAAAAAGAGATTTTTGAAAGATATTTTAATAACAATTGGAACAACTAATTAGATGTTACTATTTACAAATAAAACCCTCCTTATTACTGGGGGTACCGGTTCATTTGGCAATGCAGTACTGAAAAGGTTCTTGGATACAGATATCAAAGAAATCCGTATTTTCAGTCGTGATGAGAAGAAGCAGGACGATATGCGTCACCGTTTGCAGAATCCTAAAGTGAAGTTCTATATAGGTGATGTGCGTGACAAACGTTCTGTAGACACTGCCATGCGGGGTGTAGACTACGTGTTTCACGCGGCTGCTTTGAAGCAGGTGCCTTCGTGTGAATTCTTCCCGATGCAGGCAGTACGTACAAACGTGATAGGGACGGAAAACGTTTTGGACTCAGCTGTTGAGCATGGTGTGAAAAACGTTGTAGTACTAAGTACTGACAAGGCGGCTTACCCGATTAACGCCATGGGAATCAGTAAAGCAATGATGGAAAAGGTGGCAATCGCAAAAGCACGTTCTTTAGAGAATGATACCACAACGACCATCTGTTGTACTCGTTACGGGAATGTGATGGCAAGCCGCGGGTCTGTGATTCCCTTGTGGGTTGATCAGATTAAAGCCGGTAAGCCAATCACGATTACAGATCCGGGTATGACGCGCTATATGATGACACTGGATGATGCAGTTGATCTGGTGCTGTATGCTTTTGAGCATGGCAACCAGGGCGATCTTTTTGTACAGA
>CAZNVX010000490.1:0-2403 GCA_964576225.1 uncultured Christensenellaceae bacterium | reverse complement strand
CTGCGGCTCAGAGTTTACGTTCACATCATCTGAGCAGGAATTCTATCGGGAAAAGGGTTTTGAAAACGAGCCCAAGAGATGCCAGTCGTGCCGCCAGTCGCGCAAACATCAAAAGAGGTCAAGTGACCGCCCGATGTTTGATGCAACGTGTGCCGAGTGCGGTGCCAATACAAAAGTGCCGTTCCAGCCGACGGGTGAGAGACCTGTATATTGCAGCGACTGCTTCCGTTCTAGAAGAGACCGCTATTGATTCAATCTGATTAACCTTAAACGCCGTGCAGACTGCGCGGCGTTTTTTCTGTCTCCGGCTGTTTGACATGCCCGCCGCAGAAAATGTATAATCTCTCTTAAGGAAATGAAAACGGAGGAAGCAAGCATGGGCAATACAATCAGAGACACCTTTGAAAAAAACGGCGGCATTTTCAGGCTGGCGCCGGTTTTCGTTCCCCGCCGGTTTTCCCGGGCGGGCAGGCGGCTTCGGCTGCATCCTAATGACTATTATGCGCTCGGCACGCAGCGCGGTTCTATCAAAGAGCGGTGGTTTTCATCCGTCATCCCGGCCATGAACGGCGCTCTGGCACCGCCCGACGAGGGTTTAAGCTATGTGGCGCCCACAGACAATACAGGCGATAAATTCTTGTTCAGAGATGCCGTGGAAGAGCTCGGCGCCGAGATCATTGGCGACACACTTTATCAAAAATATGGCACATGGCCGATGTATTCCAAATTCTTTGACTATGAGGAGCCGCTGTTTCACCATCTGCATCTGATGTTCGAGGACGCGGCGCGTGTCGGGCGTCTCGGCAAGCCCGAAGCCTATTATTATCCCCCGCAGCTGAACAACTACCCGGGTAATTTTCCGCATACTTATTTCGGCTTCGACCCGGACGTGACAAAGGACGAGGTGAAAGCCCGCCTTCTGGATTATTGCAACGGCGATACGCGCATTACCGAGCTTTCACGCGCCTACCGTATCGAACTGGGCACGGGTTGGTATACGCCTGCCGGTGTGGTGCACGCGCCGGGGTCTTATCTGACCTACGAGCCCCAGTGGAACAGCGATGTCAACTCCGTTTATGAGAATATCGTGGCGGGCGAAGTGTATCCATACGACATGCTGGTTGAAAACTGCCCGGAAGATAACAGGCACGACATCGATTATGTGATCAGCCTGATGGATTGGGAAAAAAATACCGACCCGCACTATCGCAAAACATACTTCCGGCCGCCTGTCACCTGCGCCTCAGACCCGCAGCATATCGAAAAATGGGTGGTCTACGCCAACGAATACATTGCCGCCAAGGAGCTGACGGTGTATCCGGGTCAGACCGTCACAATCAAGGACAAAGCGGCTTATGGCTGCATTCTCGTGCAGGGTCACGGTACATTTGGCGGATACGATGCCGAAGCGGCCATCATGCTGCGCTACGGCCAGCTGAGTGCGGATGAATACTTTGTCAGCGAGCGGGCCGCCCGGCAGGGCGTGGTGATTGCCAACCATTCAAAAACAGAACCGCTTGTGATGCTGAAGCATTTTGCCAACAATAACCCCGACATGCCAGCCAAGGTGGATTAAACGGCGCATCGCCAGGCTTTTACACTATGCCCGGGAGCTTTTGTCCCCGGGCATTTTTAATTGACGTAATATGGATGTGAGGGTAGAATAATAATAATGACCCCTATATATCAAAGCTTTCTATGAATAAATAAATCGGAGGGTTTATGCTATGAACAGAAGAGGCCGCACAGCCGCGCTTGTTTTGGGGCTGATCTCAGGTATTATCAACATCATTATCGGCGTTATCGTGCTGATCCTCGGCGGTTTGGCCGCAGGCGCGGCCGGCAGTTTATCGTCGTTTTTTGGGCTGAGCTATTTTGGTTGGGGCGCCGGCGTTATTTGGCTTGTCGTCACCGTTTTTTTTGTGGTGACACTGCTCAACCTGATCGGCGGCTGCATCGTCCGCCGCAGCCGCGTGGCAGCCGGTGTGCTGATGATCATCACGTCCATACCCTTGTTTTGCGTCGGGCTGATTGCTCTGGCCATTCCGGACGCGGCAGGGCCGCTGCTCTTTATGTACCTGCTTGTGCAACTCATGTCGTTCATAGCCGCCATCATTGCGTTCGTGCCGCCCAGCGTGAAATCAACGCCGCATAACGTTTATCAGCAGCAGCCGTATGGGCAGCCCCCATACGGCCAGCCGCCTTACGGGCAGCCCCGGCCCCCGGCCTACCAGCCACCACCCGGGTATAACCAGCCGCCTTACGGGCAGCCCCGGCCCCCGGCCTACCAGCCGCCCCCGTATGAGCAGCCGCAGCCAGAGCGGGCTTATTCGCCGCCGCCGGCGGACCGTTCGGATCAGCCGGGCGAATCCATCTCCCCGGAAGAATAACGTCATATACCCC
>CAZNVX010000489.1:0-2407 GCA_964576225.1 uncultured Christensenellaceae bacterium | reverse complement strand
TTTCAATAGACAGCGTATCGCCCTGATTGGCACCCGTCTGGATCTTGGCTGCTGTTCCGGTCACATCGAAGACCAAGTCAAGCCCGTCGAAATCGTCTGTGGCAGCCGCATCGGCCAGCTCAATGGTGACGAGCCTGCCGCCGCCGAAATCAAGATTAAGCGTCTTGGCGCCGTCTGTGTTGGCAACGGTTACCGTGGTGCCGTCGAATGTCGCTTCATACACAGCGCCATTTTCAGCAAAGCTGATCGTTTGTCCTGCACCTGCTGAGAAGCCTGTGAACGTGATCTTGGCCACGCCGAGCTCACCAACCTGGATGTCGGAGCTTGCTGTGTCAACTGCGGCAATGGAGCCAAAGCTGCCATCAAGCAGTTTCTTACCGTTGAACGCGGTTTTGCTGGCAATATCGTCGATTTCATCTTTGAGCTGCTGGAATTCAGCATCGAGCGCCGCGCGGTCAACCGTATCGTCATTGGTGTCCGAAGCGGACTGCGTGGCCAGCTCGCGCATACGCTGCAGTATGGAATGGGTCTCTGTCAGCGCACCTTCGGCTGTCTGCACCAGCGAGATCGCGTCGTTGCTGTTCTTCGAGGCCATTTCCAGGCCGCGGATCTGCGCTCTCATTTTCTCGGAAATCGCCAGGCCGGCGGCGTCGTCGCCCGCACGGTTAATGCGGAAGCCCGAGCTTAACTTCTCGGTCGATTTTGCCGTGTTGCTGTTGTTGACGGCATACTGGCGGTGAGTGTTCAACGCCATAATGTTGTTGTTAATACGCATACTTTCTTTCCTCCGTGAAATTTTTATTAGCATCCTTGCTTTTTTGGGATTTAGACCCGCGCTTTTTGGCGCCTTGTTCACGCGGATTTTCAATCTTACACTAGGATTATCGGCAAATAATCCGAATACTTTAACGCAAATTCCAAAAAAATGATTCACACGGCATATTTTGTTTATTAATAGGTCGGACTCTTCTGATCAACAAAATGTATATATGGCACTTAAATAATATATTGTAGGGATGTATTATGGCGAATGCACTGACGAAACTGCCGTCAAAAATTGCGGAATCATTTAAAAAAATGAGCAAGGGCCAGAGAACGAGGATCATTGTTCTGGCTGTTATCATCATCATTATCATTATTGGTGTTTCGGTTTTTCTGAATCAAAAAAATTATACTGTGTTATACAGCGGCATGAACCCGTCGGATGCCGGTGAAGTGCTGACCATGCTGAACGAAATGGGCGTGGATGCCAAGGCGCAGGGCAGCAGCACCATCATGGTGGCTGAGGATCAGGCGGATAACGCGCGTATGCAGCTGGCGGCTCAAGGGTATCCCAGCAGCGGCGTCAGCTATGATATTTTCCAGAACGCTTCAGGACTGGGCGTGACCGACATGGAAAAACAGGTCTATTATCAGTTCCAGCTGCAGGAGAACCTCCGCCAGACCATCATCAAGATGAGCAAAGTGGAGGATGCTGTGGTCAACATTGATCTGGGAGAGGACAGCTCGTATGTTCTTGCCAGTAACGTGCAGCCTGCAACGGCCTCGGTGATGCTCATGCTCAAAAACGGCGTGAAGCTGGAAACCAGCGAGGTGAAGGCCATCACAGAGCTTGTGTCCAAAAGCATTTCCGGGCTGGCCGAAGAGGATGTGCGCATCATCGACTCACAGATGAATCTGTATTCCACGGGCGGCGACTCGGAGGCCGCCACGGTGGACACACAGATGGGGCTTCAGAGCAGCGTGCAGCAGCAGCTTCAGAGCCAGGTGATCGGCCTGTTGAGCCCGGTGTTCGGACAGGAAAACGTGCTGGCTGAAGTGAACGTGAAGCTGAATTTTGACAGCAAAATGACGGAGTCCATCGAGTTTGAACCACCGGCCGGCGGCACTGAGGGCCTGGTGGTCAGCATGCAGGAGCTGATCGAGGCCATCAGCAGTGATCAATCGGGCAGCGTGGCGGGCATAGATGCCAACGGATCCGCATCGGAATATCTGGCGGCTTTGGAAGGCGACGACAGCTCTGTCTACTATAATATATCCCGGGAAGCCAACTATGAAATCAATCAGACCAAAACGCAGATCGAAGAAGCCAAGGGCCAGATAGAGGACCTGTCCGTATCGGTGATATTGAACAGCGACGGCGCGGACGATTATACCGAGGAGGTCAAGCTGTTGGTTGCCACGGCCATCGGTGTGGACGAAGAGCGCATCACGGTGCAAATGCTGCCTTTCCTGAAAGCGGCGGAGTCTGAAGAGATTGCCAACGCGATGCAGCTTCAGCAGGAAATGCTCAGCAGCGTGCAAAACGCGTCCACCATGCGCATGGTGATCATCGCGGTGACGGGTCTGGTGGTAATGATCATACTGTTCATGATTGTCCGCATGTTCCGCAAGAACAAGCAGGAGC
>CAZNVX010000488.1:0-2425 GCA_964576225.1 uncultured Christensenellaceae bacterium | reverse complement strand
CGTGTAGCCGTCCATCGAGGCCGCGGTGCCAAAGACGGCAAAGGGCAGGTTGTTTGTAAACGCGCTGCGCCGTGTCAGGTCCGTGATAACGCCGGAACCCACCGCAAGCAGAAACTCCGTATCGGCATCAATATGGGCGCTAATGTGGTCCGCCATCTGCGGCGTGGGCTCAATCTCATCGCCCGGCAGCACACACAGACGGCAGAAAAACCCTGCGCGTTCCAGATTGTCATGAACAGTCTGCGCGGCAACAACCAGCGTGATGCTGTCCGCCACGAGCAGCACATGCCGACCGAGCCCGGCGCTGCCCATGCAGGCGGCGCACGCATGAACCAGGCCGGGCCGTATATAGATATCCATTTTCGGCATAGAGTGGCTCAGAGAGCAGGAGCAGCTTAAGTTTTTCAGTTCCAGCCTTCCGTCATTTCTGATAATGTCTGCTTGCATGGTTGTGGGGGTTCCTTTCGTTGTCCTTCTCTATACAAGATCCAGCTCCGACATGGTGCAGGGCAGCTCATGTGCGGAATTGTTAAAGTACGGGTGATCGACCACGGTGTCAAAGCAGGATACGATGATGCGCCCCTGCCAGATCACGGGCTCTCCCGGCTGGTCGAGCTGGCCGTCAAACCCGTCGCAGTCGGGGCTCTGCGCGATCCGGGTGACCTTGCCGTCGGCCCAGTCGATTTTAGCGATGGCGTTGGCGCCGAAATCGGCCATATAGAATGCGCCCTTCTTGTCGGATATCATGCCGTCCGTGGTTTTTAAGTTGTCCGGATCACAGGCCCACACTTCATTGGATATCACGTTTCCGGCTTCATCAAACATAATTTTGTTGATCTCACCGTCGCCAAAGTTGCCGACGTACAGATTGCCGTCGTTGTCAAACTCGATGCCGTCCGCGCCGTACTGGCAGGCCGGATTTTTGGTCAGAAACGTTGCGATGAGGTTTTTGTCGTCCAGCGTGTTGTTCACCACGACGTTTTCGTCGTCCAGATGAAAGCGGTACACGGAGCTGACCATCAGGCCGGATTCGTGCTTGACTTTGGTCATCAGGCTGTTGGTGACATACAGGTGATCCTTCCAGATGCGCACGCCGTTGGGATGCTCCATGCCCCGCGCCACCACGGTGAATTTTACGAGCTTGTCGTCCACCATGCGGATGCGCAGCATACGGCCTTTGAACGCAAGCTCGGGTTTGTCCGTCCAGCTGATATTGTCGCAGACATAGGCGTCTCCGTCAGGGCCGAATTCGATGCCCATCGGGCGCGCGCTGCCCGTCTCCTCTTCGACAGGGACGTTCAGCCATTTTTTTATACGCTTTTGCTTGTCGATCTTGATCAGGCAGCCGGGGAGCGACAAGTCGGCAAAGTTGGGGCATGCGAGTATCAGGTCGCCGTCTTTGTTGATGGCCATGCCGTCCGGCGTGGCAACGTACTCCTGCGGCAGGAGCGTAAAAAGTCTTGGAGTTTGCATCATTCCATCCTCCGGTAAATATATTGTTGTTTTTAATCATATCGGCTTTGGCTGACTGTGTCAAACGCAAAGGCGGGCGAGAGGTGAGTTTATTCATGTGGCTTATACCCGCCGCCAATGTTACTGAGTATCTGATGATAGCGCAGCGTCGCCAGGTCGCTTGGCTGCCCCTTCTTGCAAAAAGCATAGGCCGACAGCTTGTGGTGAGGGCGTTCCGTGACCACCCTGCCGCTTACCAGCTTGGATTCCAAAACATGGAGCGCGTTTTGGAACCTTTCATCTTTTTGCGCCCGCCTGTAGAAAGAGAGGACGTACACATAAAAGAACAGGTTGTAGGTGGAGAAAGGATAGGCAACCTGCATGAACAGCGTGCCAATACCATAGTGACAAGGACCGAGAGGGCGGCGGGATACCCAGTGGTCAAGCAAGAAGCCGACCGCTTTGTCAAGGGCGTCGTGACTGTTACGCAAAGCGGTAAATCTGAATGCGTCCAGAGCTGTCAGCGTTGGCCCCGGGTTGGAGAACTCTGTCTCCGGGCCTCTGCCGTAGCTGAACTTATTGCATCGCCAGCCGCCATCGCCGTGCTGTATGCAAAGGAGATGATCAAACGTTCTATCAAGCCTCGAATCGGAAGCATATCCCAGATGACACAGCGTTCTGGCGGCGTTGATGGTGTGGCACGGATATATAGCCCCCTGAGGCGTGAGCTTGAACCGTCCATCCTCGCGCCATGTGCTCAGTATCAAATCGGCGGTCTCCTGCAAAACGGGTTCGCAGCGGTCCATGCCCAGTTCTGACAGCATGTACGCGCAGTCCAGCGTTGTGAAGGGGCTTCCTTTGATCAGTCGTTTATCGGGGGTTGCCCAGTAATCCGCTCCGTTGTCATAACGCCTTGTCAGAATCGCCTCAATGTCGGATTGATACGGTGTGGGCATCAGTCCATCCTCCGTTC
>CAZNVX010000487.1:0-2434 GCA_964576225.1 uncultured Christensenellaceae bacterium | reverse complement strand
CGAATGGATCGGATATTCGCTTATCTGGATCCATGGGCTTACGCGTCCGATCAAAGCTATCATCTGGTTCAGGCGCTGTATTCCATCGGCTCGGGCGGTTTATTCGGATTGGGGCTGGGCAACTCGCGGCAAAAGTTTTTGTATCTGCCATACAGCGAGTCTGACTGCATTTTTGCCATTGTGGTGGAGGAGCTCGGGTTCATCGGAGGTCTTGTTGTTATTGCTGTGTTTGGCCTGCTGATCTGGCGAGGTGTGCGCATCGCACTCCGGGCGCCCAACATATTCGGCATGATGCTGGCCACCGGCATTACCGCGCTGATCGCCATACAGGTATTCATCAATATAGGTGTGGTGACCGGATTGGTGCCGCCCACCGGCGTGGTGCTGCCTTTCATCAGCGCGGGTCGAACGTCACTGATTATGTTTATGGGTTGTGTGGGCGTGCTGCTGAACATATCCAGACAGACTCATGCTGCATAGCACAACTCGGATACGCCTGCATAAGATATTATATGTAGAGATATGCGGGGGTCCAATATGGCAAAACTTATCATTAGCGGAGGAGCGCGGCTTGAAGGCGAACTGAGCGTGCAGGGCGCGAAAAACGCGGCGCTTCCGGTGTTTGCGGCTGCACTGCTTACAGAGGAGCCCGTGATTGTATATAACTGGCCGGCTATATCGGATGTGTACAATATGCTCTCGATTCTGGAGCATATCGGCGCGCATGTGGAATATGAAAAAGACCGGCTGGTGATCGATACGAGACGAGCCCAGCGCTGGGAGATGCCCGACCGGCTGGCCAAGGAGATACGTTCATCGATTTTTATGATGGGGCCGATACTCGCTCGGTTCCGCATGGCACGTTTTACGTATCCGGGAGGGTGTGAAATCGGCAGCCGCCCTATTGATCTTCATCTGCGGGGCTTGAAAAGTCTCGGTGTCAAAGTGACCGAAGCGGGGGGGCACATTATATGCGAAGGCCGTCATTTAAAGGGCGGCGATGTGCATCTTGATTACCCCAGTGTGGGCGCAACGGAAAATTTGATGATGGCTGCATCATTAACCCCGGGCAAAACGGTGATCCGGAATGCGGCGCGTGAGCCTGAGATCGTTGAACTTGAGAATGTGATCAACCAGATGGGCGGTAGTATCTCGGGCGCCGGCACAAGCACGATTTTCATTGAGGGAAAAGAACGCCTCGGCGGTTTTTCATATACTTGCATGCCCGACAGAATTGTGGCAGGGACATTTATGGTGGCCGCAGTCTTAACGGGCGGAAACATCACATTGAAAAATGTGATACCCGAGCACCTGTTTGCGATTTCCGCGAAGCTTAAGGAAGCAGGCGCTCAGATAAAAACATTTACAAATGCCATAACCGTAGTGGGACAGGGCAGACCAAAGGAAATGCACTTGATTGAGACAGGGCCGTATCCGGGTTTCCCTACGGACATGCAGGCGCAGATGTGTGCGGCAGCCAGTATTGCGAAAGGCACAAGCATCATTGTGGAAAGTGTTTTTGATAATCGGTTCAAACATGTAAGTGAGCTGCTGCGCATGGGTGCAAACATTGTTATCAAAAACAATGTGGCTGTGATAAAGGGCGTTGAGCGGCTGCATGGCGCGGAGGTTAAGTCGATGGATCTGCGCGGCGGTGCAGCGCTGGTGCTTGCAGGGCTGTGCGCGGAAGGCACAACGGTCGTTGACCAGGCCCGTATCATCGACCGGGGATACGAAACGTTTGAATCTGAGCTCGGTATGCTGGGCGCCAACATAAGGAGAGAGGAGTAGGCTCGTTGAACAAAGGCAAAAAAGCGCTGCTGATTATTTCTGTTGTGTTGCTGACCGGGGCGCTTGCCTTTGTGTGTTTTGTTTTGTTTCAGGTCAGAGAGGTGGCTGTGATAGGGGGTGAGACTCTGGATGCGGAATATGTGGTTCGAATTTCCGGACTGAAGTACGGCCAGAGCATTTTTTTGTTGGACAAGCAGCAAATCCTGGACGAATTGTCTCATGAACCGCATATTTGGCCGGTCAGCGTTGATATCAAATACCCTGACCGCGTGATAATTACTGTGGAAGAAAGGACGCCCGCGGCCTATATTGAAAAGAACGGGTCGCTGCTTGTGATTGATGATCAGGGATGGCTGCTTGAAGTGGTGATGGAACCAAAGGGGACGGAGCATCCGCTTATATTGGGGCTGCAGGCTGATGCTTTTGAAGTGGGCCGGCGGCTTGGTTCGGGCGATACGTTTCGCGTCGATGTATTGTCGCGCGTATTGAAATCGGCAAAAGAGGGTGGTATCAGCTTATACAGCGTGGATCTCACACTGGCATCCGATATCGTGATTGTGACGGATAAGGGTCTGACAGTGGAATTGGGGGACGACACCAATCTGGACTCAAAGTTATCCTTGCTCACATTATTTATCAAAAA
>CAZNVX010000486.1:0-2437 GCA_964576225.1 uncultured Christensenellaceae bacterium | reverse complement strand
TTGTCCAGCCTGCCCGTCGGCGCACCCACGGTCAGTTTTGTTTCATTGCTCATGGTCTTATTTTACCATTTAAACTGTCCAATATCAATGAGACCGCACCTGCTGCTATGTTCCGCTTGCTTTCCCGGCGGTTAACCGATATCATTAAAGATATCAATTTGAATCCGGAGTGTAAAATGGCGCCGCAGAAAAAACCCGAGTGGCTCAAGAAAAAGATCGATACCCATGCCGTTTTAGAGATGGAGGGCATGCTGCGCTCCCTGGGGCTGCACACTGTTTGCGAGGGTGCCAATTGTCCCAATCGCGGCGAATGCTTTAAAAACAAAACGGCCACATTCATGATACTGGGAGACGTCTGCACGCGCAACTGCCGCTTCTGTGCGGTGTGCAAAGGCTCCCCGTCTCCGCTCGACCCGATGGAGCCTGAGAATGTGGCGCTGGCGGCACAGCAGCTGGGGCTGGCCCACACCGTCGTCACCAGCGTCACGCGGGACGACCTGCCGGACGGCGGCGCGGCGCACTTCGCACAGTGCATCCGCGCGCTCCGGGAGCGTCTGCCTGCCAGCACGATTGAAGTGCTCATTCCGGATTTTCTGGGCAGCGCGGCGGCATTACAGACAGTCATCGATGCCCGCCCGGATATCATCAACCATAATATTGAGACGGTGCCGCGGCTTTATGCCGCTGTGCGCCCCATGGCCATATACGCGCGCTCACTTGAGTTGCTGGAGCGTGTCAAGCGGCTGGGCGGCGGCATATACGCCAAGACAGGCATTATGGTGGGGCTTGGCGAGACGGCGGATGAGGTGCTTGCGGTGATGGATGATCTTTTGGCTGTCGGCTGCGATATCCTGACCATCGGTCAGTATCTTCAGCCCTCGCGGGCACACATCGAAATCGCGGAATTCATCCATCCGGATCAATTTGACACCTATAAGCGTATTGGCCTTGCGAAAGGCTTCAAATACATTGCCAGCGGCCCGCTGGTAAGAAGCTCATACAACGCGATCGAAGGCATGCGGGAAATGGAGAAGCAGCCATGATGTACATCAAATGTGACAGCACGGATGCAAATTTAAATTTCGCTCTGGAAAAATACGCCATGGACGAGCTGGGCGCAGCGAAAGAATACTTTATGTTCTGGCGCACCACGCCCACACTGATGACAGGGCGTTACCAGAACACACTCTGTGAGATCAATATGCCGTTCGCGAAAGCGCATAATATCCACATCGTCCGGCGTATCACCGGGGGCGGAACCATTTATACCGACCCCAACGGATGGCAGTTTTCGTTTATCGTCAAGCAGCCGGGGCAGCAGCGTATCGAATTTGAAACCTTCACCCAGCCGATTCTGGACGCGCTGCATTCGTTGGGTGTGGACGCCCAAAAAAGCGGGCGAAACGACCTGACTATCGGCGGCAGAAAGTTTTCCGGCAATGCCCAGTACATGCGCAAAGACGCGATGCTGCATCACGGTTCCCTGCTGTTTGATACGGATCTTGAAAGGCTCGTACGCGCGCTCAGCGTGGACGATGAAAAGATCGTCTCCAAGGGCATTCAGTCCGTACGCCAACGAGTCACAAATATCGCTGAGCATTTGGACACGCCGATGACCAGTCTGGAATTCCGCGACGTGATGCTGTCCTTCCTGCTGCACGATATGGACACATACGAACTGACAGAACATGACAAAAAGCGTGTGACGCAGATCAAGCAGGCTCAGTTTGACACCTGGGAATGGAATTTCGGAAACAACCCGGCGTTTAATATTACCAGAGAAAACCGGTTCGCGGGCGGCAAGCTGACCGTTCAGGCATTTGTGGAGAGCGGTGTGATCAAGGACATCCGTTTCTTCGGAGACTTTTTTGCCAGAGAAGGGCTTGATCAGCTTGAACACCGGCTTGCCGGGTGCCCATATCGCGAAGAAGCCATCCGTGCGGTGCTGATCAAGGAGGCGGCTGATGATCTGATATTCGGGATCACGCCGGACGAAATACTCTCGTGTATCATACAATGATCCATTAATCAGAAGCCCGGCTGCCTTTGCTGGAAAAGCAAGCATCCAACGGAGCATACTTGGCTTCACCATTTTATGCTGCGGCTGCTTGACTGAAGTCAATCAGCGTCTTTGTTTTCTTGTATTTCGGGTTGTTCCTTCAAGGCTTCTTTTCCCTGCCCCAGGGATGCGTCGGCATTGGCGTCCGGTTCGGGCAACGGCGGGCTTTCCTTGTGCCGGGGTTTGTCTTTATGCAAAAAGAGTATATAAATGCCCAGCATGATCGAACCGATGACCAGGCACATATCGGCCACATTGAATATCCACTTCCAAAAATCAAACATGCGAAAGTCAAAAAAGTCCCGCACGTATCCATACATGATGCGGTCGATCAGATTACCGACCGCGCCTGAATATACCAGCGCCAGCGACACCTTC
>CAZNVX010000485.1:0-2440 GCA_964576225.1 uncultured Christensenellaceae bacterium | reverse complement strand
CGACTCCACCTTTTGCTGCCCTTACATCCTTATCTTCAACATAGATGGCTATCGGGGACAAGTCCTGATTGAAATACGCCCCCACTGGAGAGCATATAATGAAATATATATATCTTTTGGCTGCATGCGATCCCAATACTGAACCATCGGCAATCATTGCAGGCCGAATATATAGTGAGGTCCCTCTGCCTTTAGGAATCCAATCTCTTTCAATTCCAACAATGGTTTTTATTGCCTCACACTGCTCGTCGACATCTATGAGCGGCATACACATTCGTTCTGCACTTCTGTTCATGCGTTCAGCGTTGTCCCTAAAGCGAAAAAGTAGTGCTTCGCCTAGAGGAGACAAATATGCTTTAAGCCCCTCAAAGATTTGCTGACCATAGTGAAGGGCAGGTGAAGCAGGATTTATCGAAAGATTGTGATATGGCTCAATTCTTGCACTGTGCCAACCTTTTTCTTCATCGAAATCCATTAAAAACATATGGTCCGAAAATATTTTTCCAAAACCAAGCGAACTGTTTTCCTCTGGTTTTACCTTAGGTTTTAGAGTCCTCTTAATTTCTATATTCATTTTCGTACTCCTTCATCTTGTTTATATTATCTGCAAGAATATCAAAAATGACTCTAAAAGTAAAATTCATAATTCTTTGAATACATATAAAGACATCTTATATCTATACATGCGCAGTAGCTACTAAATCTTATTTTAATCTTTCGGCTTGGGGAAACGATGAGATTGAATAATTAAAAACTTCACGCTAAAAATCAATAAAAAAACTAATTTATCTGAGCGCCTCTAAAGTCCTAGTTAAGCTTTTGCCAGTTTAGCCGTGTCACGCGCAATCATAAGTTCCTCGTTTGTTGGAACGACGAGGATCTTTACTGGCGAGTCATCTTTGTTAATTATGGCCTCTTTTCCAAAAATGGCTTCGTTTTTTTCATGATCGAGTTTGATTCCCAGAAATTCCATCCCCTCGAGTGATTTATTACGCATCTTGTAACTGTTTTCACCTATGCCGGCTGTGAATACGATTACATCAACTCCACCCATAAGTGCAGCGAAAGCGCCGATGTATTTTTTGATGGAAGTAGCGAGAATTTCACAAGCTAATTGGGCCCGACTGTTTCCTTTGTCTGCAGCTGCCTCCACATCCCTAAGATCACTTGAGACTCCTGAAACCCCAAGAAGTCCGCTCTGCTTGTGTAGGATGTCGCTGACTTTAGCTACTTCACCCTCTTTTTCAATCAGATATAGCACTACGGAAGCGTCAATGTCGCCACATCGTGTTCCCATCATTAGGCCTTTTGTTGTGCCCATACCAAGGCTACAATCAATGCTTTTACCACCGTTAATGGCTGTGATAGAACTACCATTTCCCAGGTGACAAGTAATTATCTTGAGTGATTCAATTGATAGATCCAAAATCTCAGCTGCTCGGTTTGCTACGTAGGAGTGGCTTGTTCCGTGAAAACAGTAGCTTCGAATTTTATCTTTCTCATAATACTTGTAAGGGATGCCGTAAATGTAGGCTTTAGGCGGCATAGTCTGATGAAAGGCCGTATCGAACACAGCCACGTTAATAATGTTTGGCAGTATATTCTTAACCGCTCTTATACCCATTAAATTCGCTGGGTTATGGAGAGGAGCTAAGTAGTTGCAAGCTTCAATCTCCTTTAATACGTTGTTTGTAACTAACGAGGAGACCGTGTTTTTTTCTCCGCCGTGAACTACTCTATGCCCTACAGCATCTAGTTCACTAAGGTTTTTGAGCACACCCAAAATAGGATCAATGAACATCTTCAACACAATATTAATGGCCTCTGTGTGATCTTTTACGCACACTTCCCTTATTACCTTTGTATTTTTAAGTTTGTTAATGTGAGTTAAACGAGAATCTGATATGCCAATTCGTTCTACAATTCCTTTTGCTAGAACGTCCTCGTTTGTCATGTCGAATAGCTGGTATTTAAGCGACGAGCTTCCACAATTTAAAACCAAAATTTTCACTCATTAGCACCTCCGTTATCTCAGCGACAATATTAGATTGAAATGTTTACAAAGGAACTGCTTACAATAGACTAACATGATTAGAGAAGAGATGCCAATAATGATATTAGTTATAAAATATAAATAAATTTTATAACTACAACCAACACACGCAAAGTTCATTTGAGAGGTTCTATGTGTTTGTGCTAATATACAAGCATAAATTATTATTTGATAAAAGGAGAAAAAATATGAAAATCGAAGGAATTCAGGCTTTTCTCACTATTGTTCAGACTAAAAGCATATCAAAAGCGGCTGAGAAGTTGTTTCTTTCACAGCCGACGGTTACGAATCGTCTAAAGGCCTTAGAAAGTGAATTGAAAACAACCTTGATTATGCGCCAGAAGGGTTCGCGCAACATAGAGATTACCTACCAGGGAGAACTTTTCA
>CAZNVX010000484.1:0-2459 GCA_964576225.1 uncultured Christensenellaceae bacterium | reverse complement strand
GCCCAGCATGTAGACGATCATCTTTGTCCGCTGCGGATTGATGCCCGACAGCGCCGCCGCGCGTTCCTTGCCGCCCACAGCGTATACGTTTTGACCGAACCGTGTCTTCTGCAGCACAAACCACATGATAAAAGCCACCAACAACCACACGATCGTGGGGAGCACCCTGATCATGAAGTCGCCTTCGCTTAAGCCAAGCGCGCCGTAAAGCCATCTTTGCTCCACCTCAAAGTTCAGGCTGCCGGCTCTTAAAAATGTCTGCGCAAAGGACAGGAAGAACAGCATCGTGCTCAGTGTCACCATAAACGCAGGAACACGTGTTTTGGCAATCACAATACCGTTGATCAGCCCGGCTATCGCGCTGGCGACAATGGCAATCAGCAACGAAACGATTGGCGGAAGCCCGAGCTGTACGGTGGACATTTTGGCAAACACGAAGCCAATGGCCATGATGGAGCCGACGGACAGGTCAATACCGCCTGTCAGTATCGCAAGCATCTGACCGCAGGCAATCAGGCCGATAAACGCGGCCGTATCGAGTATGCCCAGTATGTTGTCACCAAGGATGCCCACGCCGCCGACCGAGGTCGCCACGATTATATCGATCACCATCACAATGACAAACACGACAACAACGTAATATTTTCTGGTGAATTCTCCGAAAGTCCGTTTCTGCAGGGGATTCACGCTCAGTTCAGTATTCTTGTTCATTATTTCGCATCCCCCTGTTCACTCAATTTGCGCTTGGATTTAAACAGACCCTTCAAACTGCCGGAGTCTGATGTGGCGATGATCAGCGTGATCAGTATGATGGCGCCCACGATCATGTTCTGAGAATAGTTGGACCATCCGGCAAACAAAATCAGCTTATACAGCAGCCGCAGACAGGCAATACCGAAAACGGCATTGAGTATATTGCCGCGGCCGCCCATCAGGCTGGCACCGCCCATCACTGTCGCTGCAATCGCATACAGCTCATAGCCCATGCACGCCTTGGGGTCGCCCACGCCGTTAATCGTCGTGAACACGGAAAGCCCCGCAAGACTCGCAAAAAAGCCGGACATCATGTACACGCGTCTTTTCACTTTGCCTGTTTTGATACCCGAAATGTGCGCCGCATATTCATTGCCGCCCGTCGCATAGATTTCACGGCCCCATCTTATTTTCTTGAGCACAAGGAACATGATCACCGTTGCGGCAATCAGGTAGATGATCGACAACGGTATAGACAAAAACACGGGATTCCCAAGCCTGATCGACTCATTGAACACGGTTTTCCCAAGCTCAAACTTAAACGGTATCGGCGCACCGGCGCCATACAGCTTCATGATGTACAGGGCAGACCCGTAGGCCACCCATTGCATGCCCAGCGTGACGACCAGCGGCGGCATTTTGAGCTTTGATACGAACACGCCCGACACGTAACCCAAGGCCATGCACAGCACAACGGGAACCGCAATCATCAGGATCAGCGTGAGAAAATCAGAGTTGCCCGCCTCCTGCATGTTCTTAACCAGCGCCGTCGCCACAACGGAAGCGAAGCTGGCCAGGCTCGCCACCGACAGATCGATACCGCCTGTGACGATGACGGGCATAACGCCCAGCACGAGGAACCCGTATACGGCAATTTCCTTGAAAAGGCCGCTGATGCTGATCACGGATACAAATGACTTGTTCAAAAACGCGCACACCAGAAACAGCAGTATCGCCACGAGGAGCATATTGTACCGCCCCAAAAAACTCACAACGGGTGATTTACGACCGGTGGTTTCGCAGACTTCTATATTCCGTTCCAATTAAACCACCTCCTCACATGCTTTATGTTTCGAAAGTATATCAGATAGAATCTGAATCTTGTTGGCATCTTTGATGTCGTACTCGTTGACAACATCACCTTCCACCACGGTAAATATCCTGTCGGACAGCGCCATCAGCTCGTCGATGTCGCTGGTGAAGATGACAAGCGCCTTGCCCTTCTTGACCAGTTCCTTGAATATCCGGTACAGGTCGGCGCGCGCGCCCACGTCTATGCCTTCCGTCGGCTCGACCAGATACAGCACCTCCGACTGAGCCTCCAGCCATTTGGCCAGCAGCACCTTTTGCTGGTTGCCGCCCGAAAGGTACTCCACCAGCTGGTCGGGGCCGGATGTTTTCAGCGCGATATCGCGAATGCTCTGGTTGACAAGCTTGCGGGCCCACCTCGACGACACGACCGCTGTCTTGTATTTGTTGATAGACGCCATGATCATGTTTTCAAGCACGCTGCGGCAGGTGACCAGACCGGCATTTTTCCTGTCTGTGGGCACCAGCCCCACGCCCTTGCGTATCGCCTGTATCGGATAACGGAATTTGACCGGCTTGCCCTCGTGGAGCACCACGCCCTGATGATATCTTTTGAGCCCAAACGCGATCTCTGCAATCTCGTCTTTAAAAGAACCCTCAAGGCCGGCAAAACCGAC
>CAZNVX010000483.1:0-2461 GCA_964576225.1 uncultured Christensenellaceae bacterium | reverse complement strand
TTGTTTCAGTACAAAAAGCAGCTTTACGTAAGTATTTAGAGGAAACGGGTATTGTTAAGGCATTGGATGCAGGTTTTTAATTAATAAATGAAAAACAATGAATAATAAATACATCTTTTTATCACTAGTACTGCTAATAATTGTCAATCCTTTATTTTCTCAGGCAAAAAAACCCACAATTATGGTTGTCCCGAGTATCAATTGGTGTGAGCAAAATGGGTATACCTATGAATATAACGTTCAGGGAAGAACACAAATAGCTCCGGACTACGACTTGGCATTGGCAAAAAGTACAGAACTTAAGTTGGTTATTGCTAAGATAGCAGGTTTAATGGGAGAACGTGGTTTCCCTTTAAAAGATCTTGAGTCCACTCTGCAAAGCATTAAAAATATTGCAGCGGAAGATATGGTGACCTCAAGCAGGAGTGGGGCAGAAATCCAAGAGTCCCCATTAGACCAGTTGAAAAGAGTAGCAAGGGCAGATATAATAATGGAATTAACCTGGAATGTGAACAATAGAGGCCCTTTCAAATCTGTATCTTTTATTCTGAGAGGGCTTGATGCTTATACAAACAAACAAATTGCAGAAAGTGTTGGAACAGGACCCGAAAATGGGTCTGCTACAGTACCAGTTTTATTGGAAACAGCTGTGTTGGCACATATAGACAATTTCAATAGCCGTTTACAGGCTTTTTTTGATGATATGTTTGAGAATGGAAGAGAAGTTGCCTTAAGGATTGCTGTTTTTGATTCATTTGGCGAAGATCTTGAATCAGAATTTAACGGAGATATTTTAAGCCAGGTAATTGAAGACTGGGTCTACGACAACACCATACAAGGCAGATTTAGCCTTTTAGATGCTACTGAAAATTTCATGATGTTTGAGCAGGTCAGAATACCTCTTTTCGAAAATGAACGTGCCATTGACACCAGGACATGGGCAAGAGGTTTATCCACTTATCTCAGAAAAGACTATTCAATCGATTCGAAAATTGTAATGCGCGGTTTAGGGCAAGCAACAATAATTATAGGAGAAAGGTAGTAATGAAAAAGTATATAATATTATTTTTATGCATTCTTACAGCTTCTGAGTTAATCTCTCAGAATACATTAGATCAGCTTGATGACATAGGGAGGATTGAAATTACAGCATATCTTCCTGAAGAAGAAGATTATTTTTCTGAAAGTGTCAAAGCAACGCTAATGTCTAAGATTCAGGGAATCGTGGTTAATAATGGGCTTGGGGGTGGAGACTATTCAAGATTCATTATTACATCTCACATAGATGTGACTCTAAAAGAATTAACTGCAACTGCTCCACCAATGCATTCTTTGTTGCTAAATGTCAATTTTTATATAGGTGATGGCGTTAATGGGATTTTGTATGCTGTAAAATCCATATCTGTAAAAGGTGTCGGAAACTCGGAAGAAAGGGCATATATAAATGCTATCAGGGGAATAAAAAGTGATAATACTTTTCAAGATTTTATTGCTAAGGGAAAGAATAAAATTATTGAATACTATAACACTCAATGTCCATTTATACAAAAGGAGGCATTAACATATGCTTCACAACATGATTTTGATAAAGCAATATCAACGCTCAGTGCTGTTCCCAAGGTATGTCATGATTGTTTTATGTCAAGTATGGATATGATCACTTCTATTTATGAAGATAAAATAAATCATGAATGTGAGAAAATTATGTCTTTGGCAAGGACATACCAATCTCTTGGAAAATATGAAGATGCTGCATTCACACTAGCAACTATTCTACCGGGTTCAAAATGTTATGAATTGGCAGGATCAATGATTAGTGAAATTGAAAACCTGCGTTATAAAGAAATTTTGGGAAAAGCACGTGGGGCATGGGCTGCCAGGAATATAGAGGAAACGGCTTATTATCTAAGTCAGATACCGGAAGGTACTCCTTATTCCCAGATGGCTATGGCCATTGCTGGTGAAGTAAAAGCCTGGGTAAAGGAAAAGGACAACAGGGAGTGGAATTTGGTACTCAAACAATTTGAACATCAAAAGAATATTGATGTGCTGCGTATGGGAGTTGCACTTGAAGCAGCAAAAAGGCTCCCGAGAGAAATACGTTACCTTCCCTACAATGTTTCAAGGTGGTGGTAAAATTACTACTAGAATTCTAACATATAATTTGAATCAAACATGAATAATTATTTACATATTTTAATAATAACAATTACTGTCTTTTTCATGGTCTCCTGTGAAAAATCTGATGCGATAGTTGAAACCGTCATATATTGTGAACAGGCCTATCCTACCCGCAGTGGTGAAACTGTACAACTGTCACTTAATGGAGTTACTGTATATTGTGAAAAGATTAATGATGACTATATATTTCAAGGAGATATTCTTTTACAATCTGCAACGAAAGGAGTGGAGTTACTAACTTAGATGGGACACGGAGTTAAGCATAAAAGTTTAATTTTGT
>CAZNVX010000482.1:0-2497 GCA_964576225.1 uncultured Christensenellaceae bacterium | reverse complement strand
AACTGCTCGTGTCGTCCAGATTCATGCCCGCGCACAGCTGATAATCCGCCGTCACATCCGCGCCCACCACGCGGAACGTCATGGTAAAAGGATACGCGTCTGTCATCTCATACGCCCCTTCAATCACGCATTTTATGCCGTTTTTGAACGTCAGCGATGTCATGACATGGTTCCAGCAGCCCATTTCATTTTTATAGCCCAGCGCGTAGACGCTGTCCGCTTCGCCAAACAAACAGCGCGCAATGTCCACATCATGCAGGTGCAGGTCAAACAGCCCGCCGCCGCTGCGCTCCGGGTCCACATTCCACTTCATCCAGGCCGGAAACTGCGCCAGCCGGTTGGCATACACCATCTTGATCCGTCCGAATTCCCCGGCGTCATACATCTCCTTGATCTTCACATACTCCGGCCAGAAGCGGATCACCTGCGCCACCATAAATTTCACGCCCGCCTTGTCCACCGCGGCCAGTATCCTGTCCATCGCCTCAAGGCTCAGCACAATGGGTTTTTCGCACAATATATGCTTGTTGTATCGGGCGGCAAGCATGATCATCTGCTCGTGCAGAAACGTGGGCACGCAGATGTCAACAAAATCGAGCGGCTCCTTTTGCAGCATCTCCTCCGCATCCTTGTAACAGGCGCAGCCACATTCAGCCGCCAGCTTTTTTCCGGTTTCCTCATTGGTGTCGGCCACAGCCACCAGCTCCACCGTCTTTGAGTTTTTAAAGGCTGCGGCATGCACCGCTCCGATAAACCCGCCTCCTATCAGCGCTCCCTTTAACATGGCATATTCCTCCCTGTATGAATCACGGCAACAGCCGCGTCGTCGCAAACCGCGGCCATCCGGCATATTGCCGAAAGCCTTCGGCATACGGCACCCCAACCTGAAGCCCGCGGTATTTGGAACACGTTTTCACGAAATCCAGAAAATCAATCTGGTCGTGATCCTTCATCCACTTGATCTGGCTCTGATGGCACCCCAGTGCCTCGAGCTTAAGGTCAATCTCATCGCTTATGTCCACATACTCGGTGGGGATAAACCCGACGCCCGCCAGCGTGTCCATATAAAAGATCGGAACGATTTTCCCGTGCGCCTCACGGTCGCGCACAAGATGCGGAATGGATGAGCCAAAGCTTGCGTTAAACGCCAGTTTGGACGTCTCGCAATGATCGCGCATGTAGTCGTCCGGGTTATGCGTGATGATCAGATCCGGCTTTGTGTCACGTATCACCCGTATCAGCGCGTGCAGTGTGTCAAGGTTCGATGAGTCCACCTGCATGTCCGTCACGTTCAGACTGATGGCTTTAGCCCCGATCAGCGCGGCGGCCGCCTCCGCCTCCTTGTTGCGTATCTCCCCCAGCTCATCCGGCTCGATGATCACATGCCCAAGGTTACCGTTGGTGATGTGGCACATGAACACCTTGTGTCCGCCCTTGACGTATTTGGCCAGCGTGCCCGCGCAGCCGATTTCCAGATCATCCGGATGACATCCGATCGCCAATACATTCATTATCGTCACCTCATCACAGACGGCCGATGGATTTCAAATAGTTGAACGAATCCTGCACCTGCTTGTTGGCTATATCCAGATCGCCCGGCTGGTCTTTGTCGCGCATACAAAATTCCTGCGTGAATTCAATCTCAATGCTGTACGGGCCGGTATAGCTGTTTTGATCCATATAATCCATAAAGCCCTTTAGATCCAGCTCGCCGTTGCCGATACCGGGGAAGTTCCACTCCTTTTGAGGGCCGGCCTTATCCTTTAAATGCACATACTTGACATCGCCCACGCATGTCAGAATATCATCCCCCGGCAGCCGGCCGCCGTAGAGGTAAACGTTGGCGGTATCGTAGTTGATGCCCACCCACGGCGAGTTGACCGCCTGTGTCACCCTGTACAGCGCCTCGCCGGTGCCGTATTCACCGTGTATCTCCAGCACCAGCTTCACGCCCATCTGCTCAAGCTTGGGCAGCAGCCGGCGGATATTGGCGATCAGCACATCGTCCGCCACCCGCTCATCCTTGCCAAAATGCGCTTCGCCCGCCGACGTGACGATATATTCACAGTCCAGCTTCTTGGCCAGCTCAATATTGTCTTCAAAATCCTTCAGCCGTTCCTCGTCCATGATGTTGCAGTGCCCGCTCAGCCCAATCGCCTTGAGCCCGAGATCCGACAGCTTCTGCTTCACCATATCCAGCTTGGCTCCGCTCATGTCCGCCATCACGTGCTCCGTCCAGTTTTTTACCGCCGTCAATTCCACATATTTGAAGCCGGCAGCCGCGATGCCCTCAAGCGCCTGATCAAGGGTAAACCCATGATACGAGTTGGTATGAACCGCAATTATGTTCTTCATGTCACTGCTCCTTTTCTATAATATAAATCATACAGACCCCGCTCATCTTTTCCTGAGCTGGTCAATATTGCTCAGCACCACCGCGATGACGATGATCACGCCCTTAACGATCTCCTGCACATACGAGTTGACGCTCAGTATC
>CAZNVX010000481.1:0-2503 GCA_964576225.1 uncultured Christensenellaceae bacterium | reverse complement strand
CACAGCGTTTCCACGCTTTTATAACCCGCTTCATAGCCGTTGCGATCCACCACCCCGGCAATCACGCCTTTTCTGATGTAATTGGCAATTTCATCGTTAATATCGGTGCCGACAATGGCCACCCTGCCCACCAGGTTGCGCTCCACGATCACACGCGCGGCGGCGACGGTATCCTTGGAGTTGGTGCAGAGAATCACATCGATACCAGGATGCTCGGTCAGTATGGAGCGAATCAGGTCTTCCGCACCCAGCAGGTCGTTGCTGCGGTAAAGCAGGCTCACAATGTTAATCAAAACGCTTTTGAGGCCGTTCATCATGATGTCGTTTTGCGATGTGGCCACCTTGTCGGGCATGCCCGCATCCTCCCGCGATAATATCACCGCCAGGTTCACGGGTTTATCCTTGCTGCCGGCCTCGGCAATCAGACGCGCGGCTTCCACGCCGTATTCATAATAATTGGTGCCCACGTACGAGAGCCGGTTGGAATTGACGGTTTCAAACTCCCCAACCACAATATTGATGCCCTGGGCTATCGCGTCGTTGATGGCAGCCGTATATTCTTCAGTGTTCTTTCCGGCCACGATAATGCCGTCCACCTGAGATTTGTTTGCAATATTGATGTATTCGACGATCTGGCTGTTGCGATCCGGCTCGGATACAGGGTTAAACTCGATCGCCACATCAAGTATCTTGCCGGCCTCAAATGCGCCCTTCTTAAAATCCTGCCAATATATATCGTCATCGTCATTGAGTATTAATGAGAAATGGTATTCAGGGCTGCTGTCACGCAGCACATACACGGATTCCTCCGCGTAGGCATCGTTCACGCTGGTATAAAAATAAAGAGACGCGGCAGAAGAGGCCACGATAACAGCCAGCAGCAGCCCAAACGCAATTTTATAAACCCATTTCATCAATTGTTTCCTTTATCAGCGCACCAATATCAAAGGAGCTGTGCACGGATGTACATATAATAGAGTCATACAGGCTTCGCGCGAAATACTCCGAACCAAACAGCGGTGTGCCGGTACGCAGCAGCTCGCCCAGCGCAGGAAGCGTTGTTTTGGGGCCGATACCCAGCGCTATGTCAAACGCGTGCAACGCCAATAGCGCGTCCTCATCCAGCACGCGCCGCCCAAGATCCGCCACGATCAGCTTTTCGGCCGCTCCTTTTTTCTGCATATTGATGCTGATGCCCAGCAACCGGTGCGGATTTGCGGGAATTGCCAGCACCAAGGGTTCAACCCCTGCGCTTCTAAGCGCCTCGGCTGCATTCTCTGCGGATGCCGGGCCGGTGCGTTGGTTGGTGTCTATCATCAAAAACACATCGTCCGCAGCAGCAGCAGCCATCACCTTTCGAAGCAGCGTCGAGCGAAAGCACGCTTTGTCGATCACCTTGTAATAGTCGGCCGACATTTGGCCGAGCCTTCTGTTCCAACGTATTCTGATTTTCATATGGGATCCCTCACAATAAGGCGTTGGTTTTATTATAGCATACATGTGTCAGAATCCCAAGCGAAAGCCGAATTTTCAAGCTCTCAGAAGCCAAAATCCCCGGCAGTACGCCGCGGGTCCGGTGTTGTTGGCTCCCCGGGTCGGCCAAAACCCGGGGAGCACAATGAAGGAATGAGCCGCAATCTATTTTATTTTGGTTTTTGATTTCGAATACATGTCAAACGCGACAGCGAGCAGCACAACAAGCCCCTTGGATACGGATTGAAGAAAAACGTCCCAGCCGATAATAGACATGCCGTTGTTCATGACGCCCATGATAAACCCGCCGACAACAGCGCCCCATATCGTTCCTATGCCGCCGTAGGCCGACGCGCCGCCAATAAAGCACGCCCCAATCGCATCAAGCTCAAAGTTCTGCCCCACAATGGGCGAAGCGGCCATGGATCTTCCGGCGGTGACGACACCGGCCACCGCTGCCAGCAGCCCCATGTTCGAATACACAAGGAACATCATCTTCCTGATGTTGACGCCCGAGAGTGCCGCCGCCTTTGCGTTCCCGCCCATTGCATACAGATGACGGCCGGGTATCGTCTTGGTGGTTATAAAAGAATAGATGACGAACAGGACGGCGACGATAATCAGCAATACCGGTATACCCTCGTCCATTGCCAGCCAGTATGAGAAGACATTAATCACGATAAAGAACGCTATGGCTTTCCCGATGACCGAGCCCATTGACGGAACCTCATACCCGCGCGCGAGTTTGCTTCTTCTGTTGACAAGCACATAGATTACATAGGCGACAGACAACACAAGCCCAACGACAAGCGTCGTGACATTCAAGAAAGCCGGCTTGTCTTTCAGCTGAAGAAAATCGCCGATGCGCAGAAAATCAGGAAGGGCATTCGGTGCGAAATCGGGAACAGAGCCTGTGCCGATATCCACATAAAGGCCGCGGAGCGGCAATGTCTGGCCGTTGAGTATAATATTATTTAGTCCGCGGAAAACAAGCATACCAGAAAGTGTGGTGATGAAGGGCGGCACCTTA
>CAZNVX010000480.1:0-2509 GCA_964576225.1 uncultured Christensenellaceae bacterium | reverse complement strand
CCGCCGCGCCGCTGGTGAACGCCTCCATAAACGATGTCAGGCGGCGAATGGGCTGCAAAAACACGCCCACATACAAAGTAAACGTGATGAGCCCCACATAATCGAAACGGCCTGTCATGATAAGATACCCGCCCGCCGCGATCACCGCGACGGAGAACAGGTTGGTGAACGTACCCATGCCGGAGAGGAACACAGCCATCGATTTATAAAAGTCACTCTTGGAATGCTTGAAATGCTCGTTGTTTTCCGTGAATTTATCAATCTCATAGGCCTCGTTGGTGAATGCCTTGGCGACCCGCGCGCCCGATATGCTGGATTCAAGCCCCGCGTTGATGCCTGCGGTGCGCTCCTTGAGCTTTTTGGAAGCCGACATCATGCGCCGGCGCTGCAGCATCATGAACAGCACGCCCACGGGCACCAGCACGATAAGCACAAGAGCAAGCGGCCAGCTGATGGTCAGCATCACCACGAAGGCGCCCAGTATCGTGATCAGCGAGATGAACAGGTCTTCCGGGCCGTGATGCGCCAGCTCGGTGATTTCGAACAGATCGTTGGTCACGCGGGACATCAGCTGACCGGTACGGTGCTTGTCATAAAAGCGGAATGAGAGCCGCTGCAGGTGCGTGAACAGGTCGCGCCGCATGTCGGCCTCCATGCGCACACCCAACGTATGCCCCCAGTAGGTGACGACGTACTCAAACACCGCGCGCAGCAGATAGGCCAGCACCAGCGCGCCCATGGCGATGAAGAACGGCCCGAACAGCTTATCCGGCAGCAGCTCTGTCATCGCATAGCGCGAGACGATGGGGAACGACAGGTCGATGGCGGCGATCAGCAGCGCACAGGTCATGTCGAGGGCAAATAACCTTTTGTGCGGGCGATAGTATGAGACGAACTGACGGACGGGGCTGCGTGCGGCGGGCTTTTTTTCCATGGCTGCTTCCTTGGATGAATTAGGCTGATACCCATCGCCATTATACTTCCGCCGCCTGATGAATACAATGCCTGTTGTGCGGCTCTACTGCCAGAATAAGCCGCCGTTATCCATGAGCTTTTCGTAAGCGGCGAATGCGTCCGCGTGTGCGCGCAAAGCGTCTTCGCTCACGGCCGGCGCGTATCCGATGAAGGTTTCCGTTTTGCCGTCGCCGTCCAGCAGCTTGTAGAAGGGGAAACCGCCGCAATAAATGATCTCAGCGCCGGTAACGGTGAGAGCCCTGTCATCCGGACTGGTGACGTGTGATTCGCCTCGGTTGTAGAACGCGTGTTTTATCGCCTCCTCCAGTGGCAGCACACCGTCTGTATCGAACAGCGGTTCAAGCTGCACGGCGTAGAGCTGCGCCTCGCCCAGTGTGCCGTCCGGCGTGAAATGCAGCCGCAGATATGTTTCTGTCCGGTATCCGTTCACATAGCCCCAGAACAGCGTCGCGTGCTCTTCGCCTCCCGGCGTGGCGGATATGTCCGTGCCATACCGGCGCAGCACATCTGCAATGCCGCTGTCTTCAAGGAATCTTTTTCCCATGCTTCGGTGTTCGTCGCTGCCTGAAAAGCTTGCCATGAAGTCGGCAGATGCCTGCTTGTCGTCGCCGAAGTCGAAAGTCTCGGGCTGCGTGAGATTCAGCATGCCGGGAAAGCCGTTCGGCACGCGGGAGACATCCTTCCAGCCGTTATGTTCGAGCGATTCGAGTATCTGTGCCACATCCTCATCGGTGAAATTGACGGGCGTTTGGCGGGTCACCGTCAGTGTTTCGGGTATGTCAAAGCATTCTGCCAGGCCATCTGTCAGCGTGAGGTTGGACAGCAGTATAATGTTCCCCCTGTCGTCACCGCCCGCTGGCGCCTCGCTGGCAACCGGCCTTGTCTGCGGCGGTGCGGGCAGCTCAGGGGTGCGGGGCAGGAACAGCGCCAGTGCCGCCGCGGTCACCGCGAAAGCCGCAGCTGTGCCCATCGTATAGCGCCAAAAGTGTTTCTTTTTCATATCGTCCTCTCTATCGGCATGAGTCGCCTGCGCGAGCAAGCTTTTGAGCACAGGCGCTCTGCGATGATCCGGCATGCGGATATGCTGCAGGGAGGCGGCGATTTGATTTTTCTTCATGGCGTGTCCTCCCCGAGCATGTCTTTGAGCAGCGCGCGCCCCTTGTGCAGATAACCCCACACCGAGTTTTCCGACTTGCCCAGTGCGTGGCCGATCTCTTTGGCGGAATACCCTTCGTAATAGAACATATACACCGCGGCTTTGATGTTCTCCGGCAACGCCATCACGCATTCGGCCGTTTCGTCAATGTCGACGGGAGCGGCGGCCTGTTCGGACAGATGGCTGTAAGCACTGACGCGCCTTTTCCACGCAGAACGGAGCATATCCCGGCACACATTGGATGCTGTGACGATCAGCCAGGCCTTTTCGTGCTCGTGGTCGTCGAAGCGTGTGCCGTCCCGCAGCAGCTTTAAAAAGGTTGTTTGAAGCGCGTCCTCGATGTCGGGCGCATGGCCTTTGAGGAACAGGAAACAGACG
>CAZNVX010000479.1:0-2517 GCA_964576225.1 uncultured Christensenellaceae bacterium | reverse complement strand
GGCCGCGACACTGCTGACGCTTTTTGTGCTGCTGCATCTGATATATCCGTCTGCTATCTGGTATCTGTTTGGATTGTAGATTTCCTCTGATTCTGCAAAACCCATGCTGGGTCGTTATATGGTTGCTTACACCTGCTGATCATCCAGCTTGAAGTGGTATTTCCTAACATTATCCCGCCCGACGACCACCTGCATGCGCGCATCGTGCTCGGCTCGCAGCATTGTGTCCTCGCCCGATTCACCCTGATATGAGGTTATGCTGCCGCTGACACGGTATTGCAGGCCTTCGTCCGGCTTCATCACCAGCAAAAAACGAACCAACGCGCGGTTTGCTGACTGACAGCCGGTTTGGATCATCAACACAGCCAGACGGTGCTCTGAGAAACGTGCTGCGAAATCGATGGCGCGCATTGTTTTTTTCAGCTTGGCTGCTGCATCCGCCAGGCACATATGCAGATAATCAGTGCAGGACACGCCCGGAATACTGCCTGACGGCTGAACATCGAGCACAGCCACGCAAAAGTTGTTTTTAAAACGGCGCGTGCGGGCAATTTCCTGCTCCATGCACTCCAACAGCCCTTTTCGGCTGTAGAAGCCGGTCAGCTTGTCAAATCTGAGCATCGTGTCTGTATAGATGCGCCCGGGGTCGAGCTCCGGCGCCTGCGTAGCCAGATATTTCAGCTTATAAATAATGGGCTTGAGCTGCATATATCCGAGGCGAACCCGCCAGGCACCCTGTTCATACACAACGTATTTGGTATAAGTTTCCTCACTGACCCGGCCTGTGCGGTTGTCGCGGTCTGTCAATATCACTGAAAACACATCCACGCGGTCATATTCTTCATCGCCCACCACGCACCGGCGGTATGTGCGGAAGAATTTTATTACGTAAGCGCCCATCTGATAGAGCGCCTTGACGGCTTCTTTCCATTCGCAGAAATCAGAGAGAGACACCATGCCGCGGTCTTTCACCGATAGCTTCCGATAAGCCAGCGCCCAGTCTTCCTCCAGCAGGCACCGAAAATAATCGTCCAGCACCTGGCGGGATTCACTCTCGGGCTGATCATCCAAAGACCTTGATTTGCGCGGCGTTTGGTGCATCAGCCAGGTTCGGTGATAGGCGCGACGCAGCGCCGGATCTGAGATGGTGGCATACGCCTGATTGATCATCTGCATCTTTTTAGATGCCTGAGGGTTTTGGCTGACGTCAGGATGATGCATCTGTGCCAGCCGACGGTATGCGCTTTTTATGATCTCCGGCTCGGCGCTCGGGTGCACCTGCAGAATCATATAGAAGTCTAAGAATACTTTTGGCTGCTCCCTCATGTTCCGCTAACCTTTCATCACAACAGATATGCCAGTATATAGATGGAGAAGGCAGGGGACCAAAATCATCCATACCCGGCTTGTGTTGATTATACACTTCATTCTGCCGGTTTTCCAGTCCGTATTTAATCTCATTACGCATGCTATCATAGGCACACCCAAATATGAAGAAGGAGACCCTTGTCGACCAAGAGGCCTCCTGCTTGTTTTTACCCTAAGAAGCAAACAAGACACTTGTTCTAGTTGCTTCCAAGATCAATCTTGCCTGCTTTTTGTTCGAGAGAACTGGAAAGCAGATGTTTGGCGGAGCTTGAAGAGTTAAGAGAAGACCGTTCAACGGATTCTTTTTTTAACTTAAACTGACCGATCAAATCTTTCAAAAGCTGTGCCTGACTGGAAAGCTCTTCACTGGCAGCGGCGGCTTCTTGAGATGTCGCTGAATTGGTTTGAACAACCTGAGACAATTGTTCGATTCCTCTGTCCACCTGGGCAATGCCGCTGGCCTGTTCATTCGCCGCAGCTGAGATTTCGCTGCCCAGCTCAACCGCTTTTTCTGAGCCTTTCACAATACCCTCAAATGAGGCTGCGGTGTCATTGACAATTCTTGTTCCCGCCTCCACTTTGATTATCGAACCCTCGATGAGTGCCGTTGTCTCTTTTGCTGCGTTTGCACTTCTTGCCGCAAGGTTTCGAACTTCTTCTGCTACCACGGCAAAGCCTTTTCCGTGTACGCCCGCCCGCGCGGCCTCCACGGCTGCGTTAAGCGCGAGGATGTTGGTTTGGAAAGCGATATCGTCAATAACTTTGATAATCTTCGAGATGCTGTCCGAGGATTCGTTGATCTCAGCCATGGCATTTTGCATATTGCGCATCTGCTCGCTGCCGGCTACGGCGGCTCTGTTGGCTGACAGTGAGAGCTCATTCGATTGGTTGGCGTTCAGCGCAGTTTGCTTTGTCTGAGCAGCAATCTGCGAGATAGACGCTGTAAGCTCTTCAATGGCACTGGCCTGTTCGGTTGCACCCTGTGATATCGCCTGACTGCCGTTCGACACCTGCAGGGTTCCCGACGCCACCTGATCGGCTGCTGCAGCGACCTCTGCGAACACGGACTTCATATTGTCGATTATTTTATTGATAGAATTCTTAAGGGCGATAAAGTCGCCATGGTATTCTGATACAACTTCACCGGTT
>CAZNVX010000478.1:0-2522 GCA_964576225.1 uncultured Christensenellaceae bacterium | reverse complement strand
CTTGCCATACGCGTATGTGTATGCATTAGTGCCTTGTGACTGATATTGATGAATATATACGACGTTTGGCAAAGCTGGATTTCGTTCTTCATTGCTCCATTCTTCAACCGAATCCGGCTTCAAAGAACGGACAGTGTCTGCTAAATACTTGCTTATTCTGACACCTGCCGTGCGCACCGCTCTTTCGTACTCTATATCTGAGAAGCCGTCAGCAATCTCTAAAGACAGTACAATGTTTATTGTCTCAAAGAATGGACTGAAATGTGTGCCTGGTCCGACCATATCCACAATCGCCTCTCGTGGAATTAGCAAGCCACCTGCCCTTATCGGAAGGAGTGCACTAGTCATGACCGACACACCTTGCAACCGATAAGTCGTACCATTACCAACTGTATATGGCAATGTACCATCTTCTCCCGGAAACGCCGAAAGTTGATCATCCAATTTTATCCTCGGCTCAAGAGCGTCCAGCAGATGGACAATACGTTTGTCCTCACCTGGTCTGACGATAAAGACTTCAGCATTTCTCAGTGTTTGGTCGGCCAGTAGGATTGATCGCAGTTCATCAATGTCAACGCTCAGGACTCCATCATCCCATGCCGTTACATCTCCAATAGTTACGTCCTTAACTTCAAATGTTCCGAGTTTTAATCTCATATAGTCCTCCTAACTCTTCGTTATGGCGTAAAAATTGTTGGTTGTACGACATCGGTTGCTAAAGCATCCAAAGCGGACTTCACCAGTTTTTTTCTGAACATTATTTCGCTGTCATGTGGCAAAGAGGCATCACTACACATATAGGGAATGCGACCACCGATTTGAATTCTACTGCAACCCACTGCTTCAGCAATGGAGCTCATGGCTGTAATGCAAACTGCTGGAATGCCAACTCTTTCAATCTCAGATGTGAGCGTTGCACCGCAACGCGTGCCGGTAGCTCAACTCGATGGGAGAAGAACACCATCTACTTTTGCCTCCATTAATTTTTTTGCGATTTCAGCCCCAAACTTCTTACAACGTTCAATAGGTGTTCCATTTCCCACCGTAACAAAATACGTTTCAAATAATTTCCCTATGTATCCTGTTGATTCAAAGTATCGGAGTGCATCGAGTGGCAGGACACGGTCGGGGTCGTTATTACAATAGCTGGCATCGAATCCACCATGCACACCTTCATATTCACCCTCAACCAAATCATCAACATTTTCAAGTGAATACTGTGCCCAATTTTCTGCACTTGCGTGCTTAATTCGATCTGGATTACCGATCGGAACAATTCCGGCTTCAGTAACAATCGCTATTGTCGCCTTTGCCAAATCCTTAATGGCTGGAGCCGCAGGTACACGTTCGTATGATTCGAGCTTCACTTCAGTTATATATGCTTCGCCCTTCAGCTTTTTATGAAGCATTTGCACAGCACGCACAGCCCCAATTTCAGGTGCAAGCTCAGTGCGTCTGAAACCACGCGGTATGTATCCCTCTACATCAGCCGACAGAATGCTTTCGCTATTTGCCAGCTTCTTTGATAGACTCACCATTCTGGGCATTGCGTTACGCATACCACTAGCACTATTACTAGTCGAGACGATATAGGTGGAGCGATCACCCATTTTGACACCAGGATTTTCAGAATACATCCCGGTCAGCGTCAAAATGTTACAATGCTGTTGCACTTCTCGACAAATAGTGGCGCAAGCAAAACCATATCGACCAGCATTAAAGGCAGGTCCGGCCACAAATAGGTCAGGCTTCAAATTATTAACGCAATCTACAATTTTTTGAATCACATAGTCCTGATTTTCATTAAAATAGTTGTCACCGCAAACGATCGTGCGTATTATGTTGCAATCTTCACCCCATTGATTCTGAAAAGCTATAGCTGGACCCAACTTCTTCTCGTGAATCACTAACGGAGTATCTGCCTTGTCTTCACCGCCAATACCGCCAAAAAATTGGTTTACATAATAAATTACATCGGTCATGCAATTTCTCCCTTCAAATTATTTCGTTATTGTCGAGCAATCATTAATGCCTTCGCTGTTCGCGCCAAGAAGCCACCATACTTCCTTCCAAGACTCTTTTCCATTTCATGGATGGATCGGAATGTTGGCCCTGCTCCTGCAGCACAACTTGGGCCGTATGGTGTTCCACCAATTGGTATGTCATGTTGACGCATTTCCGTAACTGCATGGCTGTTGGGAAAAGGGACAACAACCATGCCAAAGTGCAACAATGTAGTATGCATGTTTCTAATGGCTTCTTCAGCACCGCCGTTCTGACTGGCGCATGTAGCGAAGGCTCCAGCAGCAATGCCATTAAAAGTACCTTCTAACCATGGTTTTGCAGCAGTGTGTTGCAACCAATCAAATACAGGACTTGAGATTTGCCCAAAGTAGACTGGACCACCAACGACAAGTGCATCAATACCTTCAAGAATGCTCAAATCTCCCCATTCAGCCAGTGGGATATGAGCGAATCTTTCACGTTGTGGGGAAATATATTTTACTTCATCATCCGAATAG
>CAZNVX010000477.1:912-2525 GCA_964576225.1 uncultured Christensenellaceae bacterium | reverse complement strand
CCGGCCTTTTCCGGTAAACAGCCACATGCATTTTCATCTCAGAGGTCGGCTTCAAATCGCCTGAAATAACCCTTCCTGAGAAATCGACCTTGAGCAGCTGCTCAGAACGCATATCCCCTTTGCAAATGCCGGTGGGTGTTATCAGCAGCGTATCATCGTCAATACGCGCGGATATGTTGCCGTCGTTGGAAGCCACAAAGCCTTTGGCATAAAGCCGCCGCCCGGCCTCAATTATCTGCTCTTTTATCTCTCTTTCCATCATACCGTTTCCCCTTACGCTCTTATAAATGTTTATCACATACTATCACACCAATGCGATGAAAAACACAATCGGCTCAGGCTCTGATTATTGTGCCGCTTCCATGCCCGAGTACATTTGATATGACGATTACCGCCGATAGTCTTCAACGGTTTGCGCCAAAGGCCCCTGGTTATAAAGCCCGTTGCCCACCACCATCACGTCCACGCCATGGCTTTTAATCATTTCGGCAATCTTGATGGTAATGCCCCCATCCATATAAACCGGCATGTGCCGGTTGTTTTCCCTGAGCAGCTTTTTCAGCCGGATCACTTTATTGACACACGATTCCTCAAAAGGCTGACCGCAAAACCCCGGCTCAACGCTCATGACCGATATAAAATCGAGATAATGAAACAAATGCTCAATACCGTCTATGCCATCCCCGGGGTTTATAGCCAGACCCGCTTTCACACCCAGCTGCCGTATCTGCGTCAGCACGCGAATGGGTTGGTCGCAGCAGTCGCGCTGGATGATCATGTGATCTGTCCCCGCCTCTGCAAAAATGTCAATCAGCCTCTCGGCGCGATACAGCTCAAAATGCACTTCGATCGGGAGGCTTGTTATTCTCTTTAAGTCGCTCACCACTTTGGGGCCAAATGACAGATTGTTTACATAATGGCCGTCCAATACATCCAGATGCAAATAGTCGACCCCACAGTCTTCCAATTCCTTAACGGCCTGCCCAAGATACGCCATGTCACAGGCCAGCAGAGATGCTGATATTTTGGTCATTCAATTCCTCCATTGTCTCGCAGCGCCCCAAGGCATGTCCGTGCTTATTGCCTGTGCAGCAACTCACTCCGCTCATATTCTTTAACGGTGTCGATCCATTCTGTCCCCACACCCGCGTTCTTCCGGGCGCACAAATAGTTCCATACATCTGTGTAAGGCAGATTCTTGAACTCTTCGATCAGCGCCAGCCTGAGTGTATAATCCCCTTCTTCTTCGGCGTTCATAAGCAGCTTCGTCGGTTCAAGCAGCGCCGTGAGCAGGGCTTTGGCGGCGGCACGCATGCCAATAATCCATTCCGCCACCCTGTTGATTGTCGCATCAAAGAAATCAAGGCCGATATATACGTTTTTATTATACAGTTCCCCGCGGACAATCTCATGCATGATGTCGATCAGCTCATCGCTGAGCAAAAGCGTATGATCACTGTCCCAGCGGACACCCCTTGAAAGATGCAGCTGTATACAGTCCACAAACGGATGCACCGCCGACAGCTTGTCGATGATCGTCTCGGTCGGCAGGTAGTGTCCCGTATCCATGCACACGCCGATGCCGTGCCTGGCCGCATAACCCAGATAAAAGT
>CAZNVX010000477.1:0-902 GCA_964576225.1 uncultured Christensenellaceae bacterium | reverse complement strand
AAAGTCGTGCGACCCCACCGTAAAGGCCTCAATGCCGATACCGAACAGCTTGCCCTCCATCACATCGCGGGTATATGCTTTGTCGTACTTTCTTTCATAGATTCTGTCCAAAGATTCGATAAGGTTTTCACGGAAGCGGAATCTGTTTACCGGCAGGTCTTTCATGCCGTCGGGAATCCATAGGTTGTTCACGCAGACAACGCCCAATTCTTTGCCAATCTGCTCGGATATCCTTCTGGATCCTTGTGCGCATTCCACCCAGAAGTCACGAATGCGCTTTTTGCTGGAAGAGAGAGAAAACCCGTTTTCCATATTCGGATGCGTAAAATATGACACATTCATATCAATGCCGCAGCCATGCTCCTTGGCCCAGTCGATCCAATTACGAAAATCCTCCGTCTCCAGCTCATTGCGGCCTTTTTTCTTTTTGGGTTCGGCATAAAGCGTATGCAGGTTCAGCTTTGGCTTTGCCGGGCAGCAGCGAACGGCCACCTCAATATCCCTGCGCATCTCGTCCCCATTTCTCGCTTTGCCCGGGTAATGCCCGGTAACGACATTCTCGTTGTGGACACCCTCCACATCCTCAAATCCCGTTACATCATCTCCCAGCCAATTGTGCAGCGAGATGGGTATCGCGTCAAACTGGTCGATGGCAGCGTCCACATCCACGCCCAAAGCCGAGAAAGCAGCCTTTGCCATGTCAAACCGTTTTTGTATGGTATCCCTGTCCGCTATTTTCATTGTATCTTCTCCTGTCTCTGATCAAGCTTCCGATCCGTCTCGGACGTCATGAATCGTTTTTTTTGGGTTCGGCTTGGTCAGCCGTTAGCCTGGTGATCCCCACAATCTGCTCATTATGGTTTGTATCCGCCGCGCGTTCGCACATATTTCAACTCAATCAT
>CAZNVX010000476.1:0-2541 GCA_964576225.1 uncultured Christensenellaceae bacterium | reverse complement strand
ATTTCGCTGTGGCAGTATTGCTCCCGCTTGCGCAGGTAGTAGAGCGCTTTGTCCACATAGCCCAGCTTCAGCATTACCGGGTCGGTCACGATGAACGCGCGGCTGATGCCCGGCATCGATTCGAGATACTGGATAGAACCCTTCTCAAAGTAAATCTTCGGCGGTATCTTAAACCACTGCATATTCACCCTCCGCTGCGCGATGCGTTTTTTATTAATCAAATTGACCGACGATATGTTGCTCGTCGTCGAGTTGCGCCCGAAGCTGCCGCATCCGAGCGTGAGCGAGGGGGTGTTGGTGTTGTAAATGTCGCCGATGGCGCCTTGTGACGACGGTGAGTTTACGATCACGCGTCCCACCTTCATCGCCTGCCCGTACTTAACGCACAGATCCTCGCTGGCTGAGTGGATCACGGCGCTGTGACCCAGGCCGCCCAGCTCCAGCATGCGGTTGCAGTAATCAAAGCCTTGTCTTTCGTCTTTGGCGATAAAGTACGCCAGCACGGGGGAGAGCTTCTCCAGCGACAGCGGGTATTCAAGGCCTGGTTTGGCCAGCTGGACTATCAGTATCTTTGTTTTCTCCGGCACGCTGATTCCTGCTTTTTCGGCGATCCAGTGCGCCGTTTTGCCAACAACCTCCGGGTTTACCGCTTTTTTGGAGGCGTTGATCACGTAGCTTGCCAGCTTGTCGGCATCCTCGCCGCTAAGGAACACGCAACCGTGCTTTTTCATCACGCGCTCGAAAGCAGGCGCGATCTCCTTATGCACGATGGCGGCCTGTTCGGAGGCGCAGATCATACCGTTGTCGAACGTCTTTGATATGATGAGATCGGTGCAGGCGCGCTCGATGTCGACGTCCTTGTGGATGTAGCACGGGACATTGCCGGGGCCCACGCCCAGCGCCGGTTTGCCTGCGCTGTAAGCGCTTTTCACCATACCTGCGCCGCCTGTCGCAAGGATGAGAGAAACGTTCGGGTGGTTCATCAGTGCGTTGGTGGCCTCCACGGACGGTGCTTCAATCCACTGAATCAGGTGCTTCGGCCCGCCGTTGGAGATAGCCGCGTCACGCAGCACCTTTGCAGATTCCGCAGAACACTTTTGAGCCGATGGGTGAAACGCAAATATGATGGGGTTGCGCGTTTTCGCCGCGATCAGCGCCTTGAACATGGTGGTCGATGTCGGATTGGTCACCGGCGTCACACCAGCGATGATACCCACCGGTTCGGCTACTTCCACATAACCCTCCAGCTCGCTCTCGTCCACAACGCCCACTGTTTTCTGATCCTTAATACTGTGCCAGATATACTCCGTGGCAAAGATGTTCTTGATGACCTTGTCTTCAAACACGCCGCGCCCTGTCTCTTCCACCGCCATCTTGGCGAGCCGCATATGGTCGTCCAGCCCTGCCAGCGTCATCGCATGAACCATTTTGTCCACCTGGGTCTGATCCATGCTCATGTAGGCTGCCAGAGCTTCGCCCGCGTTGCCCACCAGGCGTTCGATCATTTCGGGCACATCAACATTGTCTGCCGGTTTTTCCGCCATGTTGGTCGGAATGTCCAGCTTCTTTGATTTGTCTGCCATATTCCTTTCTCCAATCATTAAAAATATATAAAACCCGCAGGTTCTATTGTTGCCATTAGGCTGCCGAATCACACACGTTTGCTCAATTTCTCGTCGCCATTGTGAAACAATTCACAATATTAATATACAACATTGTGAAATTGTTGTCAATCAGTATTTGAAGAAGTGAGCGATAATATGGCTGTTCAAACAGTGGTGACACCAACATGCTTTCCGCCATACTCGTTTGACAGCGCAAAGTTTGTCGGATACAGTAAGATATGCCC
The DNA here is from genome assembly GCA_964576225.1 of uncultured Christensenellaceae bacterium. Taxonomy (GTDB): domain Bacteria; phylum Bacillota; class Clostridia; order Christensenellales; family SZUA-584; genus SZUA-584. The sequence goes on along the minus strand of CAZNVX010000476.1, from coordinate 692 downwards.
TTGATGCAAGGAACGAAAGTCAATGAAGGAATCTGCTGTTTCCAGCTGTGTGCCGGCACTTAATATCCATGTTATAAGTTTCTGAAAAATATCCGGCTTTGAATGCGGTAATGCTGATAAGAAAAATGACGCCCTTCCCAAACAAATGGGAAAGGCGTCTGATCAATAGTGCTAATGCGGAATAAACACTTCGCCTGATGTGGTGTTGATGAATTTATTATCTGCCTTCCAACCTCTCCGATTCGCCCGGAAGCACTCTGCGTCGGCATAGTAAACCACCTGATGAAGCTTTCCGTCTTTAAACATGAACTCATAAACGGAGCCGTCGGACATCCACGCGACTTCCGTACAAAAATGGTCATCTGCGGTGGCGTTTACACTGACTTCCCTTAGATCCTTACCGTAAATATTGGACATGATGCTGGCAACGTATGTCGCATATTCATGACCGCCCATGTCACTGTAGCTGACCTTCGTCAGGTCAAGTGCGGGGTTCCACAGGTTGTCACAGGTGAGGGAGACGATCCATCTGCTTCTGGACGCAATGACCATCGTCAGCTTTTCACCTTCGAGGTGCCAGCAATTCTCGCGCGCACCCGAATGGTCGATGTAGAATGCGGCCTTGGGCTTATCGTATACGCCGCTCCCGCCCGCCAGCGACCTGTGGAACGACCCCGCAAAAATCATGCAGT
>CAZNVX010000475.1:0-2560 GCA_964576225.1 uncultured Christensenellaceae bacterium | reverse complement strand
TTCACTCACTCACTTGAATGGGGCCGCCATTGCGTCAGCAATGGCGGCCCTGATCTTTATTTATCCATCAGCCGATTCGATATCTTCGGTTGAGAATGCATGCCGAGGCAGAGCGCAAATGCTTTGCATTTTTTTATTTTTCGGCAGATCATGTAATCGTCAGGGGCCACTCCGGTGAAAAGAGCATGCACTTTCTTAACCGCATTGCGAGGCGCTCTTCATACGCCATAAAAATGGCCCTCTTCTTCGTAACTTATATAAACAGCCATCACGATTCAACACGGCCTGACAAAGGATTAGGGGATGCGCTTCATTGATGAGAAAGCCATAAAAGCTCAAAAGAACAACGGAATTCTCGATGAGTTTATCAGTGAGTATGAGCACTTTATTTTGTCGTGTGCAGCGAAGACATCAGGGCACTATGTTGATACGAGCGACGACGAATGGTCCGTTGCCCTGATTGCTTTTTATGCGGCTGTTCAAACGTACGAATTTGACCGGGGCAGTTTTCTGGCATATGCAAAAATGCTGATTCGTTCGCGCCTGATTGCTCGGTGAGAGTACCGCATTGTTTTTGAGGCTTAAATACGGCCCGAATTACGGCGCAGACGCTTACAACTCCACGCAAGCACTTAATATCGACTTCAGAGGCGATGAAGATGACCCCACATTAGCGGCTATCGATCCGATAGAGACGATCGATGCCGTCATCGACGAACCCGGAGCACTGCCTGATCTGAAGGCCAGATGCAGCTACACCGACGAACGCATCGAAGTGGACGTCAAAGGCGTGACGTTCAAAGAGCTTGTCAGGGCTTTCATCCAAGCGCTAGATGGGAATTACGAAATCAACTTCGAGTAATAATCCGCACAACATAAACTCAGGATGAGCGCCGATCATGACCGGCCTCACCGGAGATTACGTGGATCGAACCATCGTGAGCCACACTCCATGCGCGGCCCGCGTTGTTTTCGACGCGAAACTTGTGATAGGTGGAAAATTGAAGGATGCTCGCTGCCCCACCAAGATAGTCACGATTGTTTTCGGCGGCCTTGCGACGCGTAATAGCCTGCATTTCGATTTCGATCCCGAACGTATTGTCTTTCGGAATTTGCTTCGCCATTTGGCACCTCCACGGTCTTTATTGCTCTGACAACTTAGCTCCGATAGCGACGCATTAAAAGTCCAAAATGACCTGATATCAAGTGTTTTCAGGTATTCAACTTTGTGCACTAAAAGTGGAGCATGGCTTTGTGTAGTGTGTAGAGAGGGAAGAGGCGTGCTGCCAATCGTCGTCTGGAACCACTTGCGCTTCCGGGCATTTCTGCCGCATGTTGGTGATAATAGGATTGTGCTAAAATTTAAGAGTTGCCTCATTATTGCCGTCTTCTTAAAATAATGGGCGGAGAAGAGAATGAAGAATAAAAAAATTGGTGCGGTATTGCTGGCGTTGCTTGCAGCTGTGCTTTATGCGTTGAATACACCTTTATCCAAACTTCTTCTGAATAATGTGCCTGCAACACTCATGGCGGCTTTTCTGTATTTAGGTGCAGGAATCGGTGTCGGAGCAATGTACTGCTTTCACTGGAAGAAAGAAGATAAAAGCGAAAGGTTGAGCAAGAAAGATCTGCCATATACCATAGGCATGATAGCTCTTGATATTGCAGCTCCAATTTTTCTCATGATGGGTATCAAAATCGGGACGGCAGCAAACGCTTCTTTGCTGGGAAATTTCGAAATTGTGGCTACAACTCTGATTGCCCTTCTTTTCTTCAGTGAAAAAGTGTCAGGAAGGCTTTGGGCGGCGATCAGTTTGATAACCTTGTCAAGTTTTATTCTGTCTTTTGAAGGGACCGATAGTTTTCAATTCTCCTATGGTTCGCTTCTTGTCCTTCTTGCGACCTGCTGCTGGGGGCTTGAAAACAACTTTACCAGACACATTTCTGAAAAAAGTACATATGAAATCGTCACTCTGAAAGGCATTTTTTCTGGGCTTGGTTCTATCGGTATTGCACTCGTAACAAGAGAAAACTTTCCTGCCTTGAAATACATCATCCTTGCTATGCTGCTTGGTTTTGTGGCATACGGACTCAGCATCTTCATGTATATCCGAGCTCAAAGATACCTTGGTGCCGCAAAGACAAGCGCATACTACGCAGTGGCACCGTTCATCGGGGCGTTTTTGGCCTTCGTTCTCGTGGGAGATCTTTTGTCATGGACATATGCTGTTGCTTTTTTCGTTATGATGGTAGGAACAGTCTTTGTTGTTATGGATACGCTTATTGTTCACCACAGGCATATGCATACCCACGCGATTACGCATACGCATGACGGGTCCACGCATAAGCATGTCCTTGAGCACGAACACATTCATAACCATATCGGCAATGAAGAAACTCATAGTCATACGACCGATGACTTTTTTAACAGTCCTGAACACCAGCAGCAGCATTTGCATGGATGAAAGATTTCGGTTTACCTTGTTGTTATTGTTAATGCCAGCCTTAAATGTCCGGCTGCTGACGGAGTTGCCTGTCCGTGAGTAGACGGTTATCGTGT
>CAZNVX010000474.1:0-2574 GCA_964576225.1 uncultured Christensenellaceae bacterium | reverse complement strand
TTTGAGCAGAATTCTTATTAAAAATAACTATAGAAACTCCAAATGTTGTTAAGATAATACCAAGCGGAATGATGGTCTCTCTTATAAAATAAGTTACTAAAGTACTATCCAGAAAAAACCACGGTAATATTCCCTCCAAATCTCCTATGAGAATACCTATACATAATATGGATATAAGAATCAAAATAGTAATAATACTAATTATTAAAGATTTGTATTTATACTCTTCTTTTACCGCTTGTAAGTGAGTGTTATGCCTTGAAACAATAACGATTAAAGCAATAACTTGAATGATAATATAAACCCAAAAAACTACCGACACATCAATAATGTACATATAATAGCCAAGTGAACCATTAATCATGGTGCATAAAAAATCAATAGATTTATATGCTATAATTAATAGAACCAGAGTACAGGAAAAACCTATTTTTGTGGCGATTTCTTTGACTTTTGAATTTGATAGAATGAATATAATCAAAACACCCGAAATCAGAGGAATTAGATATAGAAATATTCCAATATCAAAAAATGAAAAATCAACAAATGCGCTTTCAAGCTTATCCACTAAACCTGAATAATTAATTCCGGTTATATTCTTGTAGCCGATATAATCTATGCTAAACCAAGGTAAGAAGAATAAAACAATATTCAGAATTAATATAATAATCAAAATAGCTGAGAATAATCGCTTGCTATCACTTGACGCCTTATTATTATCTTGCATAAGTTTTCTTCTTTCTAATATTATTTTGACAACTCCCAAATTCTACGCATTTGCGGAATTCATTTTTGAATAACTTGTGCTATTTCCGTTGCAATTTCCTCTACTGTATTTATGGCAGTATTTCTTGCAACCTTATCCGCTAAAGACGGGCTATAATCTACAACTTCTTTTTTCGTAATATTGTGCCATATTGGTAGGATGATTTGTTCTCCAGTCACTGCACGGGTAATCAATCCATCGAGTTCATAGTTTGTCCAACCCTTTTTAATAAAGTCTCTAGAAATTACAACTATACCGAAATTGCTTTTTGCCAATCCAGCATCAATTTTTCGACGTAAGCTGTCTCCAATTTTTAACTCAAATTCATCATACCAGACAGAAAGCCCTTTCTCTTTCAAGGCAACCGCAAGTGGACGGACGACTTCATTTTTATCTTCTGATGCATGGGATATAAATACATCATATTCTCTGCCACTTTCAATACCACTAAAAGGAGGGGTATTCATTCCAAGATATAAAGAAGGTACAGAGGATAAAGGTACTTGCTTTGCCTGTGGCAAAATACCAGGCAATACACGCACACCAGACTTGACTTTCCCTGAATAACCACCTAAATCCACAACAACATACCAATGCCCGCTATGGGGGAGAACTGCTTTATATGGTGATTGTTTTACATACCCACCAATAAAACGATGCTGTCGTCCATTCTTGAAACTTGAATAGTTGGAGCTATCCATAATTCTTACATTTGCTGCGTAACCCAAGGCTACTTCAACAATATTACCTTTATCAACGCTCCCGAGATCATAATATTGATATTGCATTATTTTTCCTATTACCCCTTCATAATTAACTGAATTAAAGGTAAAAGTTTGTTTTATACTAGAAATGATTTAGCATAGTATATCATATCATTACATTATATTCAATCTATCGCTCTTTTCTTGTCACCTTTACCTGTACCACCTCAAGAACTTCTTTAGGTATCCTATCCATCAGCTTTTTCTGCTTTCTAAGCGTTTCCCGAAGCTCATATACCTCACGCTGTGACCGCACATAAGCCGTATCTAACTCATTCACCTGTTCCTGCAGAGCGCGGTTCTCAGCGCTTATAAATGCCTCGGTAGACTCGTATTGACGCTGCACATCACTGATATAACTATCAACGCTTCCGAGCTGTGCTGTAAACCGCTTTGCCTCTGGCAGCCATTCAGCGATAATAGCAAGCGCTGTTTCCTTCTTCTTTCCGGCATTAAAAGCATTGATATCCGAGAGCGCCGTCACAATGCGCTCCGCTTCCATATCGAGCTTCTGTGCCTTCTTGAAAAGCCATGTCGGGATATGCTTCCGGCCTGTCTCATGTGCAGGTTCGCCGCGCTCAAGCTCTGGCCACCTTTCATGCACGTGCTCAAATATATCATCCTGCCACCTTGCTAAGTCCTTGGCATTGCCGAGAATGTCCTTCGCACAAAGGCGCCCGTCCTTTGTGATTGGGCAGAAGCAAAGATGCATATGCGGCGAGGTTTCGTCCATATGGACAATTGCAGAAAGGATATTCTGCTCACCAATTCTTTGCTTCATGAAGTCGGTAACGGACTGGAAAAACTCCTTCTGCTCTCCGGCCGGTAATCGGTCAAAGTACTCCGGCGTGACACTGATGATCGTTTCCACCATCAGAACGCTGTTAGCGCGCCGTCTGCATTCGTTAAGCTTGATGAGCCGCTCGATCTCCATGTAATAACTCTGCTTGGGCGCAATCAGATGATAGTTGTCTTGCTTGCGCGTGGGGTCGATATCGGGATTGCTCTCATATGACTGCTTGGTTCTTTCATTGTGTCGATACA
>CAZNVX010000473.1:0-2583 GCA_964576225.1 uncultured Christensenellaceae bacterium | reverse complement strand
GGGCAGAATTGTGTTGGATGAAAACGAGTTCGGTAAGTATTAACGGCTAATGATGCGCAGGCTCCCCAGGCTTTCGGGGAGCCTGTTTTTTTAGCAGTCTCGACGGCGCTTCAGGGGCGGTGTTCTTCGGCGGGCTGCCGCCACGGTATCTCAAGCACGTTCTCCACGAAAATTCTCGCGATGTCGGGGTCGAACTGTCTGCCTGCCTGCAGCATGATTTCGGCAGCGGCGACTTCTTTTGTCATGGCTCTGCGGTAAGGCCTGTCCTGCGTCATCGCGTCGTAAGCGTCGATCACCGAAATTATCCGCGAGAGAAGCGGGATCTGTTCGCAAGTCAGGCCGTTGGGATATCCGCCGCCGTCCCAGCGCTCGTGGTGGCACAGGATGCAGTCGGCCACGCGGGTCAGTTCGCTGGAGGCCTGCGTGATCCGGCAGCCTGTTTCGGGGTGTTTTCTGATCTCGTCCCATTCCTCGCGCGTCAGCTTGCCGGGCTTGGAGAGTATCGACTCCTGTATGCGCAGCTTGCCGATGTCGTGCAGCGCGGACAGCAGGTCGAGATCAATCAGCTGCTGGCCGGACAGCCCGAGCGCTTTCCCGAGCGTTCTTGAGAGCTGAATCACCCGTTCCGCGTTCTTGCCGGCTTCACGGGTGGTTTCGTTCATCGTGGCTTTTATCAGCGACGTGATGGGGCTGTGCGCGCTGTTGTGCTCGAGCATTTTGCGCTTGTACATAAAATCTTCCGCATCCTTCTGGACACCGTCGATGCTTTCATCCGCTTTGATTTTGGTGGCGTAGCCCAATGAAATGCTGGGGAAAACTGTGGCGCCGTCCGGCTTATCGCCGCTGTATCGGCTGCAGGCATCATATATGCGCTCGCATATCGCCTGCGCGGTACTGTTGTCAGTACGGGGCATCAGTATGCAGAATTCATCACCGCCAATCCGGCAGACGGTATCATCGCCCCGGCTGCAGGAAGTGAGTATATTGGCGATTTCGATGAGCAGCCTGTCGCCAACGCTGTGTCCGAACGCGTCGTTTGTGAGCTTCAGCCCGTTTACGTCTCCCATGATGATGGAGACAGGCAGCTGGCGGTCGCTGTCGAGGCGCTTTTTTTCCTCGTCGAAGAAAGCCCGGTTATACAGCCCCGTTAAGGTATCGTGGCGGCTCAGATAGAGGATCTTCTGTTCATTCTTTTTGCGCTCCGTGATGTCGTGAAAATTGATCAGAACACCGTTGATCTCCGGGTTGCCGATCAGATTGACGGCTGTCAGATGAATCATGCTTTCGCCGCCGCTCTTATGCCGGCAGCTGCAGTCCATCACCGCAATGTCGCCGCCGGCCTTGGGCAACCAGCCGCTGCTTATGATGCAGCTGTCGCTTTCGCCGAGCAGCAGGTCAAAACTGGTGCCGATGAGCTCATCGGGCGGCCAGCCAAACAGCCTTTCGATGTTTGGGCTGATGTAAGTGATGACGCCGTCGCTGTTGTTGATGGAGATCACGTCGGCGATGTTTTCTATCATGGCTTTGTGCTTCGATTCACTCACGCGGAGCGCTTCCTTGGCCATTTCGTATTCCGTGATATCACGGCTGATGCCCCATGTGCCGATGATATCTCCGTTTTTGTTGAACAGAGGGTATTTGGAGGTGGATGACCAGGTCGTGTGACCGTCGAGCCGGACAAGCTTTTCGACCTTGCCGATGACAGGGCGGCCGGTTCTGAGTATCTCCTGCTCGGCGAGAAGGCTCTCTTTGGCGTTGCTCTCGTAATAGTAATCGAAATCCGTTTTGCCGATCATGCCGTCGGTGTCCAAAATGCCGTGCTTGGCGGCGCGGTGCTTATTGTTGTAGATGAAATGGGAATCCTTGTCCTTGAAATAAATCGAATCAAACGAATGGCTCATGATGGCTTCAAACATAATATGCTCCGAAATTCTGGAGCGCTTTGCCCGTTGCCCTGGCTTGCCAAAGGGATTCTTCCACATCATCCCGTTCCTCCCGGATCATGGTTAGATCAACACGGCTGAAAGAAAGCAGCTTGATAATAGTAATACATTTATACATAATTAAACATATATGCCAAAATAAATGACAATATAGTCCAGACTTGTGACAAGAATATCGCATATATAACCGGCACCCCGCCGGCGTGTTTGCGCGTGCCTGTGTCAGCGGGGGCTTTGCTTTGACAGTGTTTTCAGATAAGGTGCAAACGCTCAGAAGGTCAATGCGCGATCAATTCGGTATAACCGAACAGCAGCGCGTCGGGCACACTGCGCTGGCCTGTGAGTGAACCGGCGTATTTGCTGATATTCTCTCCCATAAAGCTCATAGTTGCCGACTGGCCTCCGTCAAGATTATACGCCACGTCGCAGCCGTATGACGCAAACACCTCCGCCAGCTCGTCGAACGTCATGCCGCGGCTGTATTTGCTCTGGCGGCCGTCCACCACCACCAGCAGGAAGTGGTATGGCTCTATCATTCCCAAAGCGGTGCGCGGTTTGCGGCTGGCCAGTCGAAGGTCGGACAGACATGGTTCGATCACGCCGTCGCGTATCAGAGTGGGGCCGAACGAGAACGTGTTGT
>CAZNVX010000472.1:0-2584 GCA_964576225.1 uncultured Christensenellaceae bacterium | reverse complement strand
CAACTTTCATCCCGGCAGTCACGTCGGCCAGGGTGTCGATGCCGGCATAGAACTGATTGCCAAGCTTCTGAACCAGCTGATCACGGCTGACAACAAGACCACGATCCTGCTTGAAGGCATGGGTGGCAAGGGCAGTGAAATCGGCAGCCGTTTCGAGGAGCTCCGCCGTATTATTGACCGAACCAACCACAACGAATACATCGGCGTCTGCCTCGATACGTGCCATCTGTACGATGCCGGCTACGACATCAAAAGTGACCTGGATGGTGTTCTGGACGAATTTGATGCGGTGGTCGGCCTGACGCGCCTGAAGGCGATTCATCTCAATGACAGCAAGAATGTCAGGGGCAGCCACAAGGATCGCCACGAGAAAATCGGTCAGGGCGAGCTCGGTCTGGAGACTATTCTGAATGTCATGCGCCACCCGAAGCTTCGTCATCTGCCGTTTTACCTCGAGACGCCGAACGAACCGGACGGCTACAAAGAAGAAATCGCGCTCTTGCGTGCGCATCTCTCGTGACACCAAAGCGCCGGCCATATTCCGATCTGCCGAAGCTTTTTTTGGGCACCTTCAGCATCAGTGCGATGACGTTCGGCGGCGGCTATGTGATCGTGCCGCTCCTTTCCGATCGATTCGCACGCAAGCTGAACTGGATTGACGAAGAGAGCATGCTCGACATTGTCGCCATCGCGCAGGCTACGCCGGGCGTCATGGCCGTCAACTGCTCGATGCTGATCGGCTGGCGTACGCTCGGGTTTCCCGGAGCTCTGGTTGCACTGCTGGCGACGGTGCTTCCGCCCCTGATTATTTTGTCGGTCCTGACGCTCGTTTATGATGCCGTCAAATCGTCCGCGCTGATTCAGGCGATCTTTCGCGGCCTCATGGTCGGTGTGAGCATCATCATCGGGAGTGCCATCTGGTCCATGCAGACGCTTATCCTGAAGCGTCGCCGCATTTTGCCGCCCGTCATCATGGCGATTGCCTTCGCCCTGCATTTTTTCTTCCACATCAACGTGATCTACCTGATCCTCAGCGCCCTGATTCTGGGCGCATTTCTGACCTGGCTTGAACTCAGAAGAGCGGGTGCGCCGTGATGATGTATCTCGAGTTGTTCTGGAACTTTTTTCAGATCGGGCTCTTCAGCTTTGGCGGAGGCTATGCGGCACTGCCCCTGATTCAAAGCCGGATCGTGGAAATGGAAGGCTGGCTCTCGCTCACCGAATTCGCCGACCTGATCGCCATCTCCCAGATGACACCGGGACCGATCGCGATCAATGCCGCGACCTTTGTCGGCACCCGCGTGGGCGGCATAACCGGCGCTCTGGTTGCGACCTTCGGCAATGTCCTGCCCGCTGCAATCATCATTTCGATCCTGGCCTACCTCTACGCAAAATATTCTGAACTTTCCTTTGTCAAAGGTGTTCTGCAGACACTGAGACCGATCGTGGTTGCCCTGATCACCTCGGCAGGTTTATCCATCCTCCTGCTCACACTTCAGACCGATACCGGCGGCTTCGACTGGATCAGTTTGATTTTGACCATCATCATCGCGTTTGGCGTCTTTCTTGTGCAGCGCTTCAAGTGGAGTTCACTGCCCGTCATGCTGACGACCGGCGCGCTGGCCGGGGTGCTGTATCTCTTGGGGGTACGGTTCTGAGTGTGGAGAGATGAGATAAATGTGTTTTGTTTATTAAGTCAGCATGTTTCTGCTTTTACGTCCGCCGGTGATTGACGTGATGCGTACGACAAAAAATTCAGAGGTTTAATACTCTCTTCTTTAATAATTGGCATGTGCGTCACACAAATCAAGCCGAGATGGATTTTAGTATGTCGATGTATTCCATTCCAAGCCACGACAAAACCCGGGATGGATTGCTAATCCATCCTATTTCGATCGGATCAAGGTCAGTAATTGGAATGGCGACAAGTCCGCGTAGTTGGTCTTCTGTTGATAAATACCCAGACCCTGTTAAGTACGCCGTACCGTGGGACACAAGCGTATATGCCATAGCTCGATCTGATACGCAAATGATTTGCTGACTCTTACTCCATTGTCGTAACGAATTCGTAAATCTGCTGGAAGCAGGATTGCACTCGTCATATGAGACAAACGGGAAAATTTGAATGTCGTTGAATGTTACACTCGTTAAACTGGCCAAAGGGTGTGAGTTATGTACGTATATATGAAGTCTGCTGTATTTTAAATGTTGAAAGAAAATATTTCTTTTATTGCACTCTTTTATAATTGCATTTCGACTGTCTCTCGTAAAGAAGAGAACTCCGACGCTGGATTGGTTCGTTGCAACATTCTCCATTACTTGCTGCATACCGCCTTCAAGGTAACTCAACCGAATTCTTTTGTCTGAATGTTTTTTGACAAGTATGTCAAAAGCATCAATACCTGAAACATGATGAAGTGAAGATACGCAAAAATGCTCACTTTCACCGTCACGTTTTTGATACTTGTCTTCAATGCTCTGGTAAAAATCAGATAAAATTTTTATATCCTTAAGGAATTCTTCACCTTGAAGCGTAAGTGATGCGCCATTGCAGGACCGATCAAATAACATCATGTCGTATTCA
>CAZNVX010000471.1:0-2597 GCA_964576225.1 uncultured Christensenellaceae bacterium | reverse complement strand
CTATGGCGTGCTGCGGGCGCTGCTGGAGAAGACGGGCGTGAATCCGTCCGACATCGCCGGAATTGCCTGCTGCGGCCACGGCAAGGGGCTTTACCTGTGGGGCAAAGACGATCAGCCGGTGCGTCCCGGCATCATCTCTACCGACAACCGCGCGGCACAATACCCGCAGCAGTGGGAAAAGAGCGGTGTGGCGGACAAGGTGTTTGAGCGCACGTTCCAGCACATACTCGCGTGCCAGCCGGTGTCGCTGCTGGCCTGGCTCAAGCAGCATGAGCCGGACTGCATCGGTCATATCAAGTGGATATTCGAGTGCAAGGACTATGTGCGCTTCTGCCTGACGGGCGTGGCGATGGCGGAGCTGACCGATTATTCGGGTGCCAACCTGGTCAACCTGACCACGCGGGATTATGACGCTCAGCTGATGGCGCTTTTCGGGCATGAAGACCTGATGCACGCGCTGCCGCCGCTGTGCCGCGCCACGGACATCTGCGGCCATATCACGGCGGAGGTGGCCGCCCAGACCGGCCTGCTTGAAGGCACGCCGGTGGCGGGGGGCATGTTTGACATCGACGCGTGCGCGCTGGCGGTGGGCGTCACCGACGAATCGTCCGTGTGCATGATTGCCGGAACGTGGAGCATCAACGAATATATTCGCAAAACGCCGGTCACGGATGGCAGTGTGATGATGAACTCGCTGTTCTGCCTGCCCGAATACTATCTGGTGGAGGAGTGCAGCACCACGTCTGCCGCCAACAACGAGTGGTTTATCCGCACGCTGCTGCCCGAGCTGGCGCAGCAGGCCAAGGCGGAGGGGCGTTCCATATTCGACATCACCAACGAATGGGTGGCGTCGGTGCCGCCTGAGGAATACTGCCCGGTGTTCCTGCCGTTTCTGATCGGCAGCAATGTGCACCCAAACGCGAAGGGCGCGTTTATCGGCATGCAGGCGCGACACACACGCGCGCATCTGGTGCGGTCTTTGTATGAGGGCATCGCGTTTTCCCACAAGCAGCATCTTGATAAGCTGGCGGCGGGGCGTACCGAGCCGGTACAGCGCATACGGCTGGCGGGCGGCGTCGCGCGATCCAAGGAGTGGGTGCGGATATTCGCCGACGTGATGGGATATCCGGTGGAGATTGTGGACGTTAACGAAACGGGCGCGTTCGGCTGCGCGATGAACGTGGCGGTGGCCGTGGGGGATTACGCCGACATGACACAGGCCGCGGGCAAAATGATTTCGCTGCGCAGCGCCGTGACACCCGACGAGGGGCGCCACGACCTGTATAAGCGCAAATACGCGCTGTATCAGAAAACGGTCGCCGCGCTGAACGGTGTGTGGGACGATATGGAACAGCTGGCGGGGGTGTAGACAACTCGGCGGGACGGGACCATCCCCGTCCCTTTTTCAGGCCTGCGCATCAGCGGCTATTCTCTAAGCATGTCTTTTCTCTGTGCCGGTGATCCACAGAAAAGCCAGCCTGATCACGAGGGAAATCACAAACAGCACAACGAAGTGGAAAAAGACGTTCCAGTTGTGGAATTCCAGTATGCCAACGAGGATGTAGAGCGGGAAAACGGCAAAGCATAAGACGGCAAGCCCGATGGCTGTGCGCAGCATATAGCCCTTCCATGAGGAGGCGTACTGTTCGGCCAGCATGATGGTGATGGGCGACAGTGTGATGCTGGAGACAAAGACATTCGAGTAGAACGGCAGTATCCGAACCAGATAGTCCGCCAGGCCGAATACGCCGCCCAGCACCATGCTGTTTAAGGAATAGGCGACGGCGGCGAGTGATCCGATCAGCAGCAGCGCGGTCGCTCTCTTTTTATCCAGCAGCCTGAGCCAGATGATATAGACGATGATCAGTATGGCCGCCATCAGAAACCACCCAAAGGAAAACACCTCTTCAGTCAGCCAGCGCCGCATGGACAATCCCGACAGTTCCCGCAACATTTCGTAGATCATAAAGCAACATCCATACTCGAATATCAGTAAAAAAACAGCCTAGAATCATTATTTCCAGGCTGTTTCCAATCGATACCCATCCACCAAAAAAATGGACCGGGCTTGTGTTCAAGCTTGGCTGCGCGCGCACGCCCAGCGCCACGCGTCTGCGCACATGTCGTCAATACTGCGGGTTGCCTGCCAGCCGAGCAATGCTTTTGCTTTGTCGGTTCTGGCATAGCATATCGCGATATCGCCGGGGCGTCTGTCGTCTACCACGCAGGGCACAGGCCGTCCGGAGGCTTTTTCAAAGGCGCGGATCATCTCCAGCACGCTGTATCCCCGGCCGGTGCCAAGGTTGATGGGGTCGAAGCCTTTGTGACGCATCATGTATTCGAGCGCGTTGACATGCCCCTCGGCAAGATCCATCACATGGATGTAGTCGCGTACGCCGGTGCCGTCTGGCGTCGGGTAGTCGTTGCCAAAGATGTGCAGTCTGTCGCGTTTTCCGGCGGCCACGTCCGACATGCAGGGCATCAGGTTATTGGGTGTGCCCATGGGGTTTTCGCCGATCAGCGCACTGGGGTGCGCGCCCACCGGGTTGAAGTAACGCAGCGCCACCACAGACCACGCCTTATCGGAAGCGCAGGTG
>CAZNVX010000470.1:0-2607 GCA_964576225.1 uncultured Christensenellaceae bacterium | reverse complement strand
TCGTGTCAAGGTGACTTTTAAATTCGGGCAGGAAACAAAGTGTCGAACCGCCCGTGAGCCCGCCGCCATATTGCTCGGCCGCGCGCAGCAGCGAAGCGGCTTCGGCCGGTTCTGCAGTAAAGGGCTTGTCTATAAAAACGCATTTCCCATGCTGCAGTGCAAGCTCTGCAAAGGCATAATGCTCGGAGGCACGGCGCAATGTGATAATCACCGCGTCAAATCCATCAATCACGGACTCGACATTCCGGACGAGGCGTGCCGATGCAAATATGTCGCGGATCGGCCACGCTTGATTCGGTGCATCGCCGCACCAGATACCATCGATTGTAATGCCTCCCATGGGAGATATCGCTCTGAGAGCGCGCGAGAAATGCAAGGCGTGGGAGCTTTCAGTCCCGATCAGGAGCAATCGCACGGCCAGTCTCCTTTTGTCTTTTTGCACATGATACGAGTCATTGCCACAATAATCAAGTAAGCGTTTACCAGAAAAAAGCAGCGGAATATACAATAAAACACTTGCTTATCATCAAAAATAGATGTATACTGCGCTCGAGTTTTGGTTTGGTATGTGCATTGTGAACATTAGCAAAAAACAGTACGGAAAGCGTTTACCAGCCACCACAGTCAGAATGCGAACTTTTCTGTCGCATTACTAAGGAGGAACTATGAAACTAAAAACCACCATTATTTCGGTTCTGCTCGTCTGCATGCTGTTCTTTACAGCTGTCGGCGCGAATGTGACCGTAACCGCCGCTGAAGCAGATCTGGAACCGATCAGAGTCGGATCGATTCAAGATCTGAGCGGCGGTGCGTCAGAAGCCGGCCGGGCGAACGCCTGGGGAGCGGAGTATGCGATCCGTCTCGCCAATGAAGCCGGCGGTATCAATGGCCGCATGATCGAGCTCACTACGCTCGACTGCAAGAACGACGTACAGGAAGGCGTGAACTGCTATCGCCTTCTCGTCGATGAAACCAAAGTGGCAGCCATCATCGGGCCGCCGCTCTCAAACCCGGCTCTGGCATGGGTCGAGCTTTCAGGCGAAGACAAGATGCCGATCGTCGGCCACTTCATGGATGAGCGCTGCACAACGGATGAAGAAACGGGCGAACCGCACACCTTCATGTTTCTTGCTGAACCCGGCTGTGCGCAGCAGTCATACAGCATGGCCCAGTATGCAATGGAAGAGCTGGAGCTGAAGTCCTATGCGACATTCTACAATGCCGGCTTGTCGTATGCAGTCATGCACGCCGAACCGTTTGCCGAATACATTCTGCATAATGGCGGTGAAGTACTGGCTGAAGAAACATTCCAGCAGGGCGATGTTGATTATCGCGCACAGGCAGTCAAAATTGCGAGTCTGAATCCGGATGCCGTCTTCGTCTGCAACTATGCGCTCGATAACGCCAAATGCTACGACTACCTCCGTGAAGCCGGTTACGAAGGGGTGATCCTTGGAAACAACACGTTCCAGGCTCCCTTCAACACATTGGTACAGAACAAGGTTACTGACACGTACTTCCTGCAGAACGTTGATATGGACAACCCGGATACGGAAGCTTACAAGATTGTCCAGAAGTACATGGAAGAAGCAAACGTCGATTACTCCATCGCGAACGCATGCTTCGGTTACGATGCGGCTAGTGTCCTGATCGATGCGCTGCGACGTGCGGAGGATCCGGAAGATCCTGATGAGCTCGCAGAGCTGCTTGCAAACACAAAAGACGTACCGACGTCCTCGGGATTGATTACAATCAACCCGGAAACACACCGCACAGTCGGTCTGCCGATGCTGATTGCCCAATATGATGAAGATTTCAAAGTCAACATCGTGGCATCAATCGTCCTCGGGGAAGGTCTCGAGTAATATCATCACATCCCTGACATATTAAGGCGGGGTGCGGCGACGCCGCACCCGGCATTCTTGAGAGGTATCATGGCATTTCAATTATTAATAAACGGAATTTCGCTCGGATCTGTTTATGCCCTGATTGCCGTTGGTTTTGCTGTCGTATTCAGCATTCTGAAATTCAGCAACTTCGCCCACGGCGGTATGATCAGCGCGGCAGCTTATATAGCGTACTTTTTTCAGTCATCATTTTCTGAGAAGCCGTCCATTTTCCTGACCATGCTTTTCACGAGCATTGCATGCGTCTTTCTGGCGCTGATACTCGACTTTCTCTGTTACCGGAACATTCGCAAGCGAAACAGTCCCAGCATTTATTATTTTGTTGCGTCAATCACATTTGCCATTTTGATCGAGCAGATTCTCACCGTTGCTTTCGGGAAATCATCGTTCGCGATTGGCAGGTTGTTCGATACTCCGTCGCTTAAGTTTCTTGGTGCCAATATTCCGTCGATGGATGCATTCATGCTTGCCGTTTCATTGGTCATGCTGATTCTTCTTATCTTTGCAATGAATAAGACGAAGATCGGACTTGCGATCCGGGCCGTTTCCATCAACAGCCGAACCGCCAAGCTGATGGGCGTCAATTCCAGTCTGATTATAATCGTAACCTTCGCGATTGCCGGCTTTCTAGCAGGCGTGTCGGGCACGCTGCTGGCCGCGAAGTATTCTGTATATCCTACGCTTGGCTCATCAATGATCG
>CAZNVX010000469.1:0-2613 GCA_964576225.1 uncultured Christensenellaceae bacterium | reverse complement strand
ATCACACATACATCAAATCCCATTGATGCACCGGCTTTCGTGAGCGTATCCGCATTACCTTCCGCGTGGCGTCCATATGTATAATTGTATCCGGCCACAAGCCGGACAGGTGAAAAAGTCTCTTTTATCTTTCTTTCAAAGGTATGCAGATCAATGGATGCGAATTTTCTGTCAAAATGCGCCACACATAAATAGTCGATGCCCGTCTTTTCAAAGGCAGCCAGCTTTTCTTCCAGCGAAAAAAGCCGCATCGTGCGGTGATCTCCCACAAAGAGGTCGATGGGCAGCGCATCAAATGTAAGCACAGCACTTTCACCCGGGCCTTGTTTAACGGCCTCAATCAATGCCATGTGGCCGATGTGCAGGCCGTCAAAAGTGCCCAGCGCAAGCGAAAGCTGATTATAACGTATTCTTTTTGCCTGCAGCCAGTTAATCACCCTCATGGTTCATCCACCAACAATGTTGAAATCTTCATCAAACCGTCACGCGCATACCCGATGCCAAGCAGGTCGTTACCCGCATACAGGCGCGCGGTTTCGCAGGGCACGCCATTATACCGGACAGCGGCGCCGCAGCACAGGAGCCGCCTTTTTGCGGGCTCGGCATCAATGCGCGGCAGCATATCAAGAAAACCGTCGATCGGCAATATCGCGTCACCAATGCTGTCCGTCGTCAGCTCGTCCGCTGTCATAGCGGTCTCAATGGTGAGACCGGCGCATCGCGTCCGAGCAAGAAATGACATGTAAGCCGGAAGCCCCAGCTTTTTACCAATATCCTCGCACAACGTGCGGATATATGTGCCTTTGCCGCAGACGATGCGAATTCGGTGCGCTATTTTTGAGATCTGTCCCAGATATTCCGCTTCGAATATTTGTATTTCACGCAGTTTTGGTTTGAGTTCCAACCCGAGGCGGGCACGCTGATAGCGTTTTAGGCCATCCTGTTTGGCGGCAGAGTATGCGGGGGTTTCCTGAGTCGAACACCCGACAAAACTCTCCAGCGTCATGCAGATTTTTTTCTGTTCAGGAGGCGGCGCGTCCGACTGCGCCGTGATACGACCGTAGCTGTCCCCCGTGTCGGTGGTTGCACCGAAGGTGACCTCGGCAATGTATTCTTTTTTCCCGCCCATCAGGTATGAAGTAATACGCGTCGCTTTTCCCACACAAATGGGCAGCACGCCGCATGCTCCCGGGTCCAGCGTACCGGCGTGCCCGGTTTTGGCGCCCAACACATGTCTAAGATACACCACCGCTCCGTTTGAAGACATGCCGGGCGGCTTGAGAAAGTTAATGACGCCGTTCATCTATACCAGCTCCATCAGCTTTTCCAGCACGGCTTTTTTCACGGTTTCCAGATCGCCGTTTGCGCAGCATCCGGCTGCATTCACATGGCCGCCGCCGCCATACATCGCCGCAATGGAACCGACATCGAGGCGCCCCTTAGATCGAAAGCTGATCTTTACCCCCGCAGGCAGCTCTCTGAAAAAAACAGCCACCAGCGTTTCCTCTATCTCCCGGGCAAAATCAACAATGCTTTCACAATCTGCGCCGGTCGCGCCGAACTCCTTCATGTCGCTGTCCAGCAGCGTCACGCAGGCCACCCGTCCTTCGGCATGAACTTCCAGCCGGGAAATGGCGCGTCCGATCAGCTGTGTAGCCAGCAATGAGCGGCGGCGAAACAGCACATCAGCCGTTTCACGCAAATCAAACAACTCGACCAGCTCGGACGCATACGCAAGGCACTTCCGGCCTGTGTTGGAATAGGTAAAATTACCGGTATCCGTTGACATGGCGATATAGAGGTATTTGGCAATATGGGCATCAATTTCAACGCTGCACAGCCTGATCAGCTCGAAAACGATCTCTCCGACAGAAGATGCTTCCTTCACATAATTGATGTGAGCGAAACCTTCGTTGGTGATATGATGGTCAATGTTTACCGTCTGACCCGCACGCTTAAATATCTTATGGCATTTTCCCATACGTGCCGTATCCGCACAGTCCACCGCGATCACAAGATCACAAGCATCGCTGCCGGACTGCGGGCTTGTCAATACATCCGATGGAAATAATAGTGCATAACGCACCGGCATGTCGCCGTCACAACAGAGCCTGGGGCTTTTTCCCATCTTTTCGAGCATATCATATAACGCAAAGCATGAGCCCAGCGTATCGCCATCCGGCTGTATGTGCGCAATCAAAGCGATGCTTCTCGCCCTGTCTATGGTTTTTTTAATGTCGCCCAGATCCATGCGGTTATACTTTCTTAAGCATTTCGGTTATCTTACTGCTGTATTCGATGGATGTATCAAGCAGGAATGTGATTTCAGGCAGCCGGCGCATTCTCATACGCTCGCCAATTTCATTTTTGATGTAATGCTGCGCATGCGACAACGTTTCAATGGTGGATTTCTTCTTCTTTTCATCATCGAACACGCTGATATAAGCCTTTGCAAATTTTAAATCGCGCGACAGCTCGATATGCGTCACACTGGCCATTTCCGATATGCGCGGGTCGTTCATTTCATTTTTGATAATGTCGCTCAATACACGCTTAAATTCAGACTGTATGGCAGAGATCCTGTCTTTTTGCACTATCTTTCTATCTCCTGCA
>CAZNVX010000468.1:0-2614 GCA_964576225.1 uncultured Christensenellaceae bacterium | reverse complement strand
GTCGCTGCCGGGCTGTGAAAACTGCATCAGGGTCTGTGAAGTGGTCAGATAGGTTTGCTGTGCAGCAGCCAGATCTGTTTCTAGTTCAACGAGTTTATCATCGCCGAATTCTTCTATCCAATCCGCGAGGTTTTGTTGTTCTTTGGCAAGGGCTTCTTCTGCATTTGCCAGTTCCACTGCAATGGCTGTGCGCTCTTCCTCTGTGGGATAATACCAGACGGGCAGCAGAAAATCCTCCGGCCAGGTGGTTGACGCGACAGACTCAGTACTTTGCAATTCCTCAAAACGAGCACCTTGTTCAGCCAGGGCAAGTTGCAGTTCAGCAGCGTTTTGTTGTTCCAGTGCAGTCTGATAGGCTGCTTCTGCCGATTTGACTCCGGCTGCTGCCTGATCGTATTGTGCCTGAAGAATCTCATCATCGAGCTTGAAAAGCACATCACCCACAGAGATAGTGTCGCCGCTGGAGACGAAAATTTCAGCAATACGCCCGCCCAATTCTGAAGAGATATTGAGCGAGGTTGCGGAGATCGTTCCCGATGCTGTTAATGCATCGACTTCGTTATTCGGGCTGCAGGCAGCGATGGACACTGCAAGGATCAAGAGAATCAATAGTTTGGTAAGTGTAGGTTTGGACATTCCATTCCTCCTATGACAGGTTAGATTTTTTTTCGAAAAGCAAGGACACTGGCGATGAAGTAAGCCAGACCAAGGACAAGTTGTTTATAGATCGAGGGCAGCAGGAAATTGATACCGACCCCTTTGACCATGATCCCGCGGATGATGACCAGATAATGGGTTACCGGCAAGATTTCAGAGAAATAATACGTGAGCGGTGGCATGCCTTCCCGTGCATAAATCAGGCCTGAGAGAATAATGGCAGGGATCAATACGATGCCTACCGCCAGATACATGGCCTGCATTTGTGTTCGGGAGATATTGGAGATGAGAACACCCAACCCCAAAGAACCGATGATGAAGGGGATCGTCAGCAGGACCAGCAGCCAGAAGCTGCCCTGTATCTCAATTCCAAAGATATGCACAGAGATCAACAGTGTCGCAATGGTGTTAAAAATCCCTACTGCCAGATAAGGTATGATCTTTCCGAGTACCAATTCCCATGATTTGATCGGTGTGACGATCAATTGTTCCATGGTTCCTTGTTCACGTTCGCGGACAATTGCCAGCGCAGTTAATAACAAAGCCTGCACCTGAAGCACGATGGCGGTCAGGCCCGGGATCAGATAGATCTTTCCAGAGCCATCCGGATTGTAAAGGGTTTTGGTGTAGGTCGTGACCGGCAATTCGGTGATCGAAAAACCAATCGCACTGCCTGCCTGTGTCAACTGCTCAGTCAGAATCTGCTGTGTCGCCACCTGGGCGATCGTTTCCAGTTTGAGGTGGGCGGATTGCGCTTCGGAAGGATCGGAACCGTTGACATAAAATTGCACTGCTGTCGGAATGCCGAGATCGAGGCTGCGGCCAAAATCTTCTGGAATGAAGATACCGCCTGCGACGGATTCTGCATCCAACAGGAGTAAAATTTCTTCTTCACTTAACACATCATATTTAATCTCGAACACATTGGAAGCAGTGAAGTATTCCAGATAGCGCCGGCTGGCATCTGTTTTTGAGAGATCGGCCACGGCAAGCGAGATATTTTCTACATCACCAGATACACCATAGCCTAATAGCAGCAGTAAAAAAGCGGGAAGGATGACGATGATGGCGAGGGTGCGCCAATCTCGGATGATATGGATGAATTCCTTGCGGATTACTGTTTTCAATCTTTCCATATAGCTGCCTCGCTTAATGCACTTGTTCTTCTACCATGCTGATAAAAATGTCTTCCAGCGATGGTTCAATGGCTGCCAGATCGGTTAATTCGATCTGGTGTGTTTTTAACCGACGCCTGACAAGACGTAAGTCTGCTGAGTTTGTCAAACGAAAATGGATCAAAACACCGTGGATAGACGCTTCGAGCACTTTTGGAATTGATTGAAGCGCTTCAATTGTTCTGATCGGGTCAGGGGAAGATGCCTGAAATAGCACACCGCTGTGCTGCGCACGTAGTACATCAGGTGTAGCAAGTGCGATCAATTTGCCCTGGTACATCATGCCGATATTGTTGCAATATTCTGCTTCATCCATATAATGGGTGGTTGCGAGGATACTCACTCCCTGGGCTGCCATCTGGTAGATCAAATCCCAAAATTCTTTGCGTGCCAACGGATCCACGCCGGCCGTAGCTTCGTCCAGAAAGAGCATAGCGGGTCGGTGTGCGATCGCGCAAGCCAGTGCCAGGCGCTGCCGCCATGCACCGGACAGGTTGTTGGTGTATTCGTTCGCCATCATGCGCAGACCGGTCATATCCATTAATTCTTGCAGACGCAGATTGAGCTGTTGTCCCCGCAAACCATAAATGCTGGCATAAAAGCGTAAATTTTCAAGAACGGTCAGGTCGTTGTATAAAGAAAACAGCTGTGACATATATCCGATGCTGCGCTTCACCTGTTCGGGATGGCGCAGGACATCAAAACCCAACACCGATGCTTTCCCTTCTGTCGGTGCGAGGATCCCGCACAGCATGCGAATTGTGGTTGTTTTGCCTGCCCCA
>CAZNVX010000467.1:0-2622 GCA_964576225.1 uncultured Christensenellaceae bacterium | reverse complement strand
CGTGATCGTGATCGTGATATCCAGCAAGCTCAGCGGCACCTATCAGTCCGCCGTGATTGCCAAGGAGATGGTGGGCTCCGAGCGAATCCGCCTCGTCGACTCAAAGAGCGCCACGTTTGGTCTCGCCTTGCTGGTCTTTGAGGCGATCCGCCGCAGGGATGACGGCATGAGCGCCGACGATCTATACGCTCACCTGATGGATCTGCGGGAAAAGGCAGGTTTTTATGCCGGGGTCAACACCTTAAAATATCTTAAAATGGGCGGCCGGCTTTCCTCATCCGCCGCCATCATCGGCGGCATGCTGCATGTCAAGCCTTTGGTGTCCATTATCGGCGGCGAGGTCAAATCCATCGGCAAGGTGCGCGGCCAGAAGGCCGTGCTTTCCTGGTTGGCCGACAAACTCCAAACCCATCCGCCGGACACGCGCTATCCGTTGGTGTTCGGGCACACCAACGCGCCCGCCCTGCTCGATGAGCTG
Source organism: uncultured Christensenellaceae bacterium (assembly GCA_964576225.1). Classification (GTDB taxonomy): domain Bacteria; phylum Bacillota; class Clostridia; order Christensenellales; family SZUA-584; genus SZUA-584. The sequence continues at coordinate 2,144 of CAZNVX010000467.1, read as the reverse complement.
ATCAGCACCATCAAGCAAAACGGAGACATCGGCGCGTATGACGTGTGCGAGATCGGCTGCGTCATCGCCACCCACAGCGGTCCGGGCTGCATCGGTTTCGCCTACATACCAAAATAATTCACCGCTTGAGCGGTGTCGAAATTTGCGGTATAATCGCCCCATGGGGTCTAGCTTATTGCAACTTCAAAGCGATGTGGCCGCCTGCACCCAATGCGGCCTTGCCAAAACGCGTATACAAACCGTGTTTGGCGAGGGTAATGCGCGCGCCGATCTGATGCTGATCGGGGAAGGCCCCGGGCAGGATGAAGACCGGCTGGGCCGCCCGTTCGTGGGCGCGGCAGGTCAGCTGCTCGACAAAATGCTCGCCTGTATCGGTTTTGACCGCAACAGCGTCTATATCGCCAACGTTTTAAAATGCCGCCCGCCGGGCAACCGGGATCCGGAGCCGGACGAGGCATCCGCCTGTATCGGATACCTGCGGGCGCAGGTGGCTGTGATCAAACCCAAAATCATCGTCTGTCTGGGCCGCATTTCCGCCAAATACATATTGAATCCCGATATTCGCATCATGCGCGACCATGGCGTCTGGCACGAGGTCAAGGGTTTTTTGATAATGCCCACCTTTCACCCGGCGGCGCTGCTGCGCAATGAAGCGCTGAAAAAAGACGCTTACCGGGATCTGCTCGCCATACGGGCCAAATATGACGCCGTCTGCAAAGGAGATCATTCATGAGCCTCGACGCCATCCGCGATGCAATGCTTTGCGCCGCGCAGGCACTGGGTAGGACCCCGCGCGATATGGTGTTTGGCGAGGGTCCCTCCAGCGCACCCGTGATGCTGATCGGCGAAGCGCCCGGTGCCGAGGAAACGCGGCAGTCACGCCCTTTTGTGGGCCGCGCAGGCAAAAACCTGGATGAGTTTCTCTGTGCCGTCGGCTTAAACCGCGCCGACATCTATATCACCAATGTCGTCAAATTCCGCCCGTGTAAAACCAGCGCCAAGGGCACATTGTCCAACCGCCCGCCGGACAAAAATGAAATCGCCTGCATGCAGCCGCTGCTGATGCGCGAGATTGAAGCCGTGGCCTCCCGCGTCGTGGTGACGCTGGGAAACGTGCCTCTCAAGTGCCTGGCCGGCAACAACGCCACCATCGGCGCGCTTCATGCCGCCCCTGCCCCAGCCGTTGCCCAATCCCACAGCTTTATTCTGTTTCCGCTCTATCATCCGGCCAGCGTCATCTACAACCCGTCGCTCAAAGCCGTGTACGCGCAGGATCTTATCCGGCTGCGCACACTGCTGCGCACGCTGAATATCATATAGCCGCCGTATCATTTAATTTTTACGATAATATTAAATTTGTCATATAAGCGTAACATTTAGCCGGTGCTTCATTTTTCTCATTCATGCTTCTTGTTTTGTGCCCTTTTGACGTTTGCGCAACGCCTCTTTTTTTGCTATCAATAAAGATAAGGGAGAACCTCTGGCAAAGGTTGCCCGCCGGAATGCAGCAATTTTTTTCACATTTAACCTCCGCAAAAAAAGGGCCGCCGTATACCGCCCTTTTTTTGTGTGCTCTCTTATATGCTTGACTTCTCTTTGTTGTCCCGGCCTTTCAGGCGTCCTGTCTTGCGAACTCTATGAGAGGTTCAAGATTTTTTCTGTCGGTCCAGTCATTGTTGGTTCCGTACGCCTCCATCAAAGCCTTCATCCACGGCTCATACGTGGCCGGGTCTTTTTTGGCAACTGATTTCTTCAGCATCCCGCACAGCGTCCGGTCCTTAAGCGACATTTTTTCTTGATTCCACGCGCCCCGGCAGTAATACAAAGGGATGCCGGCCAGCTCATCTTTCAGATTGCGCGCTTTGATTTCATTGATCGCGTCCTCATCATGGGGCGATGCGCCCACGGCAAACACGGCGATTCTCTTTCCCGCCAGGCATTTGATATTCTTTTTCAAGAACGATATGCCCGCAATGCCTGTTGCGTACAGGCCGCCCCCCAGTATGATGGTGTCGTAATCCGCCAGCTGTTCCGCCTTCGCGCGGGGTGTCTCGCACACATCACAGCCCAGTTCCTCGGCCAGCCACTGAGCATATTTTTGCGTGGCGCCGTATTTGGATTGATACAAAACGGCAATCCGGCTC
>CAZNVX010000466.1:0-2625 GCA_964576225.1 uncultured Christensenellaceae bacterium | reverse complement strand
CAAGCGGACAATCAATATTCTCTTCCGGGCTAAATTTTTTAGGGTTCAATTTGATTCGCGGTATGTATGTACTGATAATACAGTTGTAATCATCCTCTAATGATCTCTCGGCCACATCTTCACCCTTAATACGCAGATAATTGTTTATCTGTGTGGCGAAATCATCTCTGTTGAATTCAGTTGGCTTAAACTCATTGAAGAAGTAATACCATGCCGTTGCTTCATTAACATTTGTAGCGAGTCGATAATGCAGGAGCCATAGCGTACCTAATTCCTCCATGTAGGGGTCATTCTCATGTATAATCTCACCAAGGGGTGAAAGCGTTTGAACACGTCGCCCGCTTGCGGGTTCTTTAGTTAGCCCGACAGCCTGCAACCAATAACGCAAAGCCTTTACCATATTCGCTCCGATGCCAAGCGTATCCATAGGATTAGCATCACGGTTCACGAAAACAGCGGGGTCAATCAAGATGTTTTTCACACCTTTGCTCAACCATCCTTTACGAATAAAAAATGTATCATGCGCTCTAAACTTCATATTTTCCCCCTCATGTACCCGTCTTTGTTTTTAGATACTTTTCCATCAGACAACCACCTTCGAGATATTTTGCAGTCACGCACATTTTACAGCGATGGCATCGTTTCTCGCTGATGTGGTAAGCATCTGCCACAATAGAAATTGCCCGGTACTTGCAAAGTGATTCACATTTTAGGCACCGTCTACATGCATTGAATTTTTTTATCTGATAGCTGACCATTCTTTGCAGATCATCATGCTTTTCAACATTCATCGTTTTGACCTTGACAGCATATTCATATCCATCCTGGGAAAACGGCTGAATTGATAGTATCGGCACATTCATCCACACGTCCACAATTATCGTTTCATTAATGAGTTTTCTTCCAAGCTCAGGGGCAATTCGCCCGAAAGGAATAAATAGTTCGATAAAATTATCGTCCATCGGCTTATTTAGTTGATAGACTTTTGCGTTATACTCTGCCGTACAATTGGTGTATCGAATTTTTATATCCTGCGCCGCTGCCACACCATTGCCGCCTTGCCGCGCTTTCCATGCTCCTGAATCAATATACTCTTCCGGGTCGGGCTTTCCGATTCTTTTAGCAAAATTGATAAGGAAATCACGCCATTGCTTAAACTCATTTGGCATATAGACTTTTGACAGGAACTGCGCTCGTGCATTGTTGTTCGGGCAGCACCAACATCCTACTCTGTCATATCCTAAGCGGTATGCTTCGTTAAAGTCAACGCCCTCGCCCAGAATATAGAGCCATATGTCCACATCTTTCCACAAGAAGATTGGCGAGGCAACTTTCTGCTTTTGGATTTTCACGGCTTCGGCGTTATCCTCAACACGGTTGTAGCGACTACGGGATACGGATTCGCATTTGCGAATACCGTAAAATGTCAAAATATTTTCATCTCCGTACAGTCTATTTAGCGTCCGAGCTATGGGACCGGTTTTAAACATGGAGCAACACCATCGGAGCATTCGTGCTGGCGGGCCGATGTCTTCACAGACTTTATAGAAATCTTGTTCTTTGTTCTCAGCAATCTTAAAGATAGCCTTTGGATTGTCTTTGCGGAAACGACTCACATATTCTATCGTTAGCGGGAACTCTAATGTCGTATTACCGAAAATGTGTACAAGGCTTGGATCACCCATCGCCCTGACGGTTAAATCGGCAGTAACCGTTGAATCTTTTCCTCCCGAAAACGAAATAACTACATTCTCTCTCGAATAATTGGAGGCTGTTTCTTGGATGAACCTGTACGCTTCATCGATAATCTCTTTTAAGCGTAAATTATTGGCCGCCACAAAGCGTTTTTTCATCGCGTCGAACGCTTCATAATTATTTTTCTTACTATGTATATCAAGCTGTTTTCGGATAACTTCCGGTGACATCTTTTTATAGAACGCGGTGGTACATGTGGTTGGCTTGCCATCAACATAGTATCTGTTATCAGAAGCCCAGACACTCTGGTTAATATGCGCCATTGGCTTCCCTTGAAGAATCTCAAACAAAAGTCTTTCTTCGGGGTAAACGGGTCTTATATCTGCGCACAGATATGCCACATCATTGCCGCAAGCAGGGCAAACATTTTTATCAATCGCATTGGCGTATTTGATGACTGGAACACCGCAAGCTGTACACCAATATATCTCGAGAGGAATGTCCGGCTCTGTGACTGCGCCGCAAAGCTCGCAAACATCTTTTACAGTTTCACGCTGACACTCTTTGCACCACACGAACAAGTCCCTCCTTTCTCGAATTACCCATTCTTCGTTTCAATGTGCCTCTGATGTTAACTCTACAGCGCATCCACAAAGAATAGACTGAGAATTCCAACGATTCCGATGCAAAACTCAATAAGTTGGAGAGGACTAAGTTTTCTCACCATGCATAGATTGTACCCGATAAAGGTAGGAACAGTCGATGCCGCAGGAAGATGCTCTGGGGAGGAGCTTCTTTCGGGCGAACTATCGGAACTCGGTGTTTTTCGCGTCGAGCCCGTTTCCTCGGAAAGCGACGACAATCTCTATTTCCGCCGCGCCGAACTCTCTTTCGTCCTCCAGCGCGTCGAGCTGCTCGGCCCCGGTCTCC
>CAZNVX010000465.1:0-2635 GCA_964576225.1 uncultured Christensenellaceae bacterium | reverse complement strand
TATTCAGCCGCCTCCCGTTTTTCGAGAGTCTCTCTTGCTTCCAGATAGTAGTTTGTCATCAAAATTGCATAGTCAATCGTTGCCCCGAGCTGAACGGCACTCACAACCAAATAGCCGAGAAAAACCATTGGCATCGCCTGAAAATACGGCACGGCCATATTTATCCATATAGATGTTTGGATAACGAACAGCAGCACGATGGGAATCATCAAAGATTTAAAGGTAATCAGCAGAATAATACCCACAAAAACAATGGACAGTATTGTCACGATGGAAAAATCATTAGAGGTCGCGTTCTTTATGTCATAGATCACCGGCGACGCCCCTGTCACATAAGCATTATCATATCGTTCAGATACAACTTGTCTGATCTGTTCAACGGTGATGAGCGATGAATCGCTTTCAACATTGCCCTTCACCTCAACAATGTAGCGTGAGTAATGATCGCTTAAAAACTCTTCTTTCAAGTATTCAGGAACCATTTCGACCGGCGTTGTCGAATCAATAAAAGCATACAGACCCTGTACGCTCTTGACATGGTCGAGTGATTTAATCTGGGCAGCAAGGCCATATTCGTTTACGGCGTCAGAGCGCGGTACCAATACAACAAATTCGTTGCTGTACCCAAAAATCTGCTCTATCTCCTCATTGACTGCTTGAAGGTTTTTATCGCTCACGCTACCGGCCGAATAGAAGAATACGTTTTTACTCTGCGCTAGAAAGCTGATCACCCCAACAACAGCCAGCATAGCTAACACGACATATCTGGCCTTTCCTCCAAGCAGATGCTGAACATTCTTCAAGGATGGCAAAAACCGGCGGTGTCGGGTTTTGTCTATGGCTTTGACACACATCACGGTGAGCGCCGGCAGCAAAAGCAACACGCAAATAAGGCTGAAGACAATTCCCTTCGCCAGCACAAGGCCCATGTCTGCCCCCATGGTATAGCTCATAAACACCAGCGCAAGGAAACCCACCAGCGTGGTCACACCGCTGGACAGAATCGAGGAGAATGAAGCTTTAAGCGCCCGCGTCATTGCCTTTGCCACGTTTTCTTCCTTCTGACGCTCGTATTCAAAGCGATGCAGAAGAAAAATGGAATAATCCATGGATACTGCCAGCTGGAGTATGGCCGCGCAGGCATATGTCATGTATGAAATCTCGGAGAATATGATGTTTGTCCCCATGTTTATCACTATGGCAACGCCAATTGTGAACAGGAAAAGAAGCACCTCCATCAGCGACCGCGTTGTCAATATGAGTATGGCCAATGCAATGGCCACCGCGATAAGAATACCAATCATGATATTGCCGTGGGTGGCCTGTATGTTGACATATGCATCAATGGCGTTTCCCGCCAGAAGGGCATCGCCGGTAAAGTTTTCTTGTATTTTTTCTATCGCAGCATGTGTGAGTGCGGAATAATCATCCTCAGTGAAAATGATCTGCATCAGCGCATGATCACCGATTAAATAGTTGTTGCGAATCTCCTCGTCAATCATTTCAACCGGCTGTCTTAAATCTGCCACATTATCCAGCCAGATAACAGTTCGCACACCATCAATGGCTATCACGGCTGACTTAACCTGAGATATCTCAGCAATACTCTTGTTTTTTATCATCATAACGGCGCTGCCGTTGTAACTGTATTCCTTTTTGAGTATGTCTATGCCTGTCTTTGAATCCGATCCTTCGGGCAGATATTTGGACATATCATAATTCTGACCCACCCCCAGCATTAGAAACCCGCAAAGGGCAGCCACGACAAGGAAGATAATAATGACTTTTGTCTTGTTCCTGACGACCAACTCAAAGAATCCGTTCAATATGATGCTCCCATGTCTAAATTCATTTTCCAATTACATCATATGAACAGACGCGTCATCAAACAATGCCCCATCCGCAGTCATTAATAGATCAAAAAGGGTTAATTCTAATTGCTCTTTTCGGGTGATAGCGTGCTGTTTAGCTGTTTTGTTTATTTCCATTGCCGCCAAGCTTATTGATCAGCTGCAGTCGATTGGAAACGCCAAGTTTTTTATAAATCCTCTTGATATGCGATTTGACGGTATTGACAGATATATGGAGTTGATCACTGAGATTCTGATTCGCCAGACCCTTGGCCAGCAGATAGATGACCTCCACCTCTCGCTCAGAGAGCGCGTATTCGTCTTTAAGCGTGGATTTGTCAGTTGATATATCCAAATTCCGGCTGTAGTGTCTGAAAAAATAGGCGCAAAGGTCGACAAATACAAACAACGAGAACACAGCGTACGATAAATGAGTGAGCTGGAAAAGAACCATTCTTAAGACAAAAAAATCTATCACAGAATAGAAAACCTGCGGTAAAAACGCAATAAGAAAATACTTAGCAAGCCTTTGGTGGTGCGCAAGAGTAATGTTTCTGTACATGAAGCATAGCGCGATGGCCTCTATAAACAACGCAAGCGAACACAGCGGATAGAACGCCCAAAGAGCATTGGTAATGGCCATTGTCAAATCGGATTTTGACATATACATCACAAGAATGCCGGTGGTGATCAACAGCACTCCCACCAGTATAGCGACAATCACATGCGCAAGTCTCTTTCTTTGGCGCGAGATCGGGAAAAGCTTGATGACATAATGACATGTG